>NZ_CP059998.1 GCF_018736145.1 Amycolatopsis sp. CA-230715 | reverse complement strand
GGTCTTCGGCGCCGTCGCCACTTGCGCGCCCATCTGGACGAGGAACGCGACCACGAGCACCCCGAGCGAGGTGGTCAGGCCGGTCTTCCCCGCCGCGCGATCGTGGCGGAGCTGGAGCCCGGCCACGACCACCATGCACTCGACACCCACCGCGTCGGCCCAGGCCAGCCACCCCTTTTGACCGGCGAGCGTCGCCGCCTCATGGGTGTGGGTGAAGCCCGCCGCCGCACCGATGCCACCGACGACCGTCGCGATCACCAGGCGCACGGCGGACTCCACGCTGACCCGAGCCATCACGTCACGACCACCCGTCCCGGTCTGACCGGCCGTCCCCGAGGTGATCGCGCCGGAACCGGATGCCTTCCAGCTCAGCAACCGCCGTGCCCATCACCCGCAGCGCCTCGAAAACCGAATTCCGGTTCTTGTCGAGATGCGTGGCCAGACCCGCGCGGTACCGGAGCGACGCGATCACATCCGCGATATCGAACTTCTCGCCGTCCATCAGGCGGCCTTAGCAGCCGTCGGAGCCTGACCGGCGAGCTTGACCTCGTCCGCGCGGAAGAACACCGAGATGCCGACGATCTGCTCGACACCGGTGTCGCGGTCCTTGCGCTTCTTCTCCAGCACGCCGAACGAGAACGAGCCCAGCTCGATCGGGCTGAACGCCGGGATGCCCTCGCACGGGTCGCTGACCGCGTTAATCCCGACCTTCACGACCTCGTTCGCGGTCCCACCGAACGGGGTGTAAGTCGCACCCAGGACTTCGACCTCCCACTTCGGGACGCCGTCCTTCGTGCGGTCCTGCTCCGTCTTCGAACCGAACTTCATCTTCGGCGCGCACGACAAAAAGACCAGGCCAGCGAAGGTCCGGCTCTGGTCGATCACAACGTTCGTCAGCATCTTGTGCTCCTGGTGGTCTGGGGCTCTGCCCGTTCGTTCGGGCCTGCGCCGCCCGTCTGGTTTCAATGTGTTCGACACTTTCGATGTGTCGAATGTGTCCATCACGCTAGCCGCGCCGCCACCCGTTGCGCAAGGTCTTTCGGTATATTCGATGTGTCAAAACACGTTTTCGCTGGTCAGGCAGCCAACACCGAGGAGCCCCGACACCATGACTTCGACCCAGGCGAGCCAGGCCGCATACGTCCGCATAGCCGCGGAATGGGCCGAGCGGATCGACTCGGGCGAGCTTCAGCACGGGGACCCTCTGCCCACCCGCGACGAGCTAGCAGCCCAGTACGGCGTGTCGAAGACCGTGATCCGTGATGCTCTCGGGCTGCTACACCAGGACGGCTACCTCACCTCGAACACCCGGCGCGGAACCAGCGTGTTCCGCCTGAAGCGGTACGAGCTGCCCATGTACGTGCTGGAGGCTGACGACCGCGGACGCGATGCTTTCAACGACGCGGTAGAAGCCCAGGGCGGGCGTCCGTACCAGCACATTCGCGTGGAAACGCTGGTGCCGAGCCCCGAAATCCGCGCTGGACTCCAGCTCGACGACGGCGGCCTGGCGCTAGCCCGACGTCGCATGAGGACGATCGACGGCACGCCGTACTGCATCACCGATTCCTTTTTCCCCTACGCGCTCGTTCAAGGAACCGAGATCGCCGACCCGACCGACATCACGCGAGGCGGTCGGCACGTTCTCCGCGAGCTGGGTGCCGAGATGGTTCGACACCGGGACACCATCCGGTCACGACGTCCTCACGCTCGGGAAATCGCCGATCTGTCGATCTCGGGCGGCCTGCCGGTGATCCGACACGACCGGATCAGCTACGACTCCTCCGGCCGGCCAGTTCGGTTGATGGCGAGCGCGTTCCCCTCGGACCGCTGGGAACTCACGTACGAGGTGGAGAAATGAGCGACTATCCGCAGTGGACCATTTCCCGCGCTTCCGCGCACGAGTGCCCGGAAGTTCTCGCCCTGCTCCTGGGGCGTGCCGAATGGCTGAAGCGTCGAGGAAGCGACCAGTGGTCGAACTTCGCGGACTCGCAGGAGCGGCTGGCGTCGATCATTTCCGCAGGGCGAACGTGGCTCTTGCGAGAGGATTCCTCGGGTACTGCCGTCGGCACGATCACGTTCGTCGACGCGGACAGCGACTTCTGGACGCCGTCGGAGCAGGCGGTCCCCGCTCTGTACTTGGCGAAGCTCGCGACCGACCCGACCGGATCGGGCCGCGGCTTAGGTCGCTTGTTGCTGCACTTCGCGCTCTACCGGGCGTGGTCCGACAGCTCGATTCGCGAAGTGCGCTTCGACGCATGGAAGACCGCGACGGGCTTGCACGAGTACTACCGCCGTGAAGGCTGGACCCACTTACGCACAGTCGACGTCCCCGGCCGCCGCTCCGGCGCGCTCTTCTCCCGGCCCGTCGACCACTCGCTCGCAGGTATGCCCAACCTCGACAGCGTCGGTTTTGGACAGCCGACAGCGTTCGTCGGGAACCCTCCGCGACCCGACATCGTGGTCGAGAAGAGCCCCCGTGAGATCGCTGCCGAGATCGAACGGGACGGATAGCGCGCGGAGCAAGAAGTGCCAAAAGGTCCCCCTCTCGGCAGAGCAAGGTATGGAGAAGGGGAACCCTCTCCGGGGAGCGCCCTTAGCGGGCGGCCCGAACGCGGGGCCCTCGAACCGACGCAAGATAGCGACATCCATTGGATGTCCTCACCGTCGCGAGGTGAGTGAAGATCAACCGTTCCCGGGTTGGTGCGCTGGTCTGCTCGTCGACGCAGAGCAAGATATGGAAAACCCCCGGGGTTTTCCTACGAAGACCGCCGACCAGCCATGATCGACAGCTCGGCCCGTTTTGGCTCATATAACAAGCCCGGTCGGAGTCGAGCGTGGTCGGCCGCCGCACAGCGCCGAGGCGGTGCCCGGTCGGACCGGCCGTCGCCTGCACGCCGCCCAAGGCCACCCCAGAGGGGCCCCGGCCGGGCGGCGTGCTGGCGCCGGTCCGACCGGGCACCGCGGAACCGGCGCGGCGGCCGACCACGCTGGGACCACGTTGTTGTGGCCGGCCGTTTCGTCGATCGTGACCGGTGGGCTCAAAGACCGGGATGTGTCTCGCCGACGGGCAGGCTCCGGGAAGGGGGTGCCGCCGGTGAGAAGGTGGTCGGGGTTTTGAGAGGCCGTCACGTTGGGGACGGTGTCACCTGCCGCGCGGTCCCTTCCCATCACCAGGACGCAGCAGAGCACAGAACCAGGCCCTGACCAGGGTGAAATGTACGCGAGCGCCCTGGTCAGGGCCTGGTTCTGTGCTGGGCTCCGCCCAGGTGACGGGAAGGGACCACACGGAAGGCGCCCCCTCTATGAGGATTTTCAAGATCTCAGTAGTTACTGATGTACTGAGCTGCGTTGGAGGCTTCCGGATCTACAGGTCTTCCTCGAAGGTGTCCGGCCGTGGGTTGGCTGGGTCCTGCATCCGGGCCTCACGTCGACGCAGCTCCTCGTTCTCCCGCTCGACCTCACGGCGGCGCAGCTCAGCCTTCGCGATCTTCCGTACGCCCCGGCCGCCGTCGACGACGAGCAGGTTGTACTCGTGAAGGGCCTCGATCGCGTCGGCGACGTTCCGCAGCTGCACCGCGATCATGCCCGGTTCGGCCCGGAACCCGTCGAGTTGCATGAAGACGTCCCCGGACGGCCGGGTCACGCGGTAGTCGAGGATCAGCGCCCAGTCCTCCAGCGCGACAGCGCGCCCCGGGCCCTCGTCGGCACCGATCGTGCCGGTCTCCTTCAGCTCCTGGTCGAGTTCCTCGTTTCGGGCTTCAGCCGCTTCCGCCCACGCTGCCTCTCCGACTCGCTGCGCGTCCTCGTCACCCACGTCCCTACCTCTTTTCAGTATCTACTGAGTTACTGACTCTTGAGTTTGCGCAGGTCATCGCGCACCTTGTCGGCGAAACCCTCGTCCTGAGACAGACGCTCGACAACGACCCGAAACACGTCCTGCGTGGTCACCCGGGCGCTTCCGATCATGGTCGCGGTCTCCGAGCACCAGTCCTTGAACTTCCGGTGCCGCGCGGGCAGCAGGTCCACCGTCGACCGGATGGGCTTGACGTGAGGCGTGTCGACGACCGGCGCCAGGTGCTGTTCGCGGTCAGCCGCGGTGACCTCGTCGCTCCCGGCCGGGCTCGTCGACGAGCTGCTCGCGCTCGAGGTGCCACCTGCTTCCGCCAGCGCGCGAGCCCTGGCCCGTTCGGCGAGCTTGGCCGCCTTCGCTGCTGCCGCGTCTGATGCCTTGCTCATGCCGTGACCTTCTTGTCTTCCATATCCATCAGCTCCAGCGCCAGGTCCCCGAACTCTGTCGCCATGGCGTTCCGGATCGGCTCGCCCTGAGCTTGCGCGTAGCGCTCGCGGTCCGCGATCTGTACGTCGAAGACCTTGATGCCGTCGTTTTTGATCTGCTTGCGGTAGGTCTTCGGGGAGTTCGCCGTCGCCTTGCACTTCACCAGCAACGCCCCGAAGTGCGGCGGCCGACCGCTGGGTCGACTCGGGCCTGACTCGGCGATGAGCGCTGCGACCGACGCCAGCCGCGCGTGGTCCGCAGGGGTCGGTGCCAGCGGAACCACGACGTGAGTCGCGTAGCGCACCGCCGATGCGACCGTGCCTCGCTGCGCCTGCATGGGAGGCGTGTCGATCCCCATCGCGTCGTACTGGTCACCGGCGATACCCGGCAGCTGTACATGAAGGTCACTGCCGTACTGGCCGATCACGGGGAACGGCAGCTCGCCATCCTCGCGCCAGTACGAGAGGCCGTGGTTCTCGTCGTCAGCGTCCACTCCGAGCGTGCGCAGACCCGACTCATGGAACGCCTTGCACAGGAACCCCGTGGTCGTTGTCTTCATCGTTCCGCCCTTAAGGTTCACCACCGCAACTATAATCATCGCAGGTCACGCACCCTTTCAGTAAGTACTGATGTACTGAGCTTAGCGCGTCGGGGCGCTCCCGAGCTCGACGAGGCGCCCCGCGCGTCTTCGGCTAGCTGACCTCGTCGTCCGGCAGGGCGCGCATGATGTCCGCGGCCTCTTCCCGCGTGGCAGCCTTCGCGACCTCTTCCGCCGCTTCGTGGTCCCACACCACGTACTCGTCGTTGTCACCCGGCCCCAGGCTGGAGTATCGCTCCCCGGCCGCCCGGTCCATCGTGACCTTCTTGTCGCCCTGGTCCCAGCGGATCCTGTTCGCCATCCCGAGTCCCTTCCCGTGCCCTCGTTGACCACTTCAGTATATCAGTAGATCCGTATCTACTGAAGTACTGAGATACTGAGACACCCGATCGGAGCATTTTCGTATTTCCGTTTCCGTATTTTCGTCATCTATGCTACGATAACGATATGACGGAAACGAAAACGGAAATCAGCGAGAACGAACCGCGCGGCTGCCGGTTCCCGGTCGCGGTGGACCGGTTGTGTGGTCGGCAGACCGTTCCGGCGAGTGGCGACCCTGATGGACGTGGTCGTCCGTCGAGCTACTGCGACGATCCGGCGCACAACCGTGCCGCCGCGTGGCGCGCGCGGCGAGCGTTCGAAACCGAGCAGTCGGGGCAGCGTGACGTACCCGCTGTCCTGGCCCGGCCGGTGTCGACGGCAGGCGCGCAGGCCGGTCGGTACGTCGAGGATGTGCGGGTCCTGGCCACGCAGCTCATCGAGAACCAGGAGCGCGTCCTGGCGGCACTGGACACCTTGGGTGATGCCGACGCGGCAGCGGTCCAGCTGGAGACCGTGACGGCGGAAGCCCAGAAGGAAGCCGCGGAACTGCGGGACCGTGCGGCGCGAGCGGAACAGGGACTGCTCGACGAGCGCGAGCTACGCGAGGATGCCGACGCAGCCGCGGCCGAGCTGGCGAGCGAGCTGGAGACCGAACGTGCGGCGAAGGCCGACCTCGTCGACCAGGTGGCCAGCGTCGAGCGCGACCTCGCCGCCGTCGAGCAGCAGAACGCGCAGCTGGACGGAGACCTGGCAACGCTGTCTGAGCGCGCTGGCGTGCTGGAGGAGGAGCGCGACGAGCTGCGTGCCGACAAGACCTACCTTGCCGACGAGAACGAACGCCAGGCCGCCGACGTCGAGCGGTTGACGACCGAGGTCAGCGCGGCGCAGCGGGAGCTTGCTGTCCAGCGGGAGCGTGCCGAGCATGCCGAGACGGAGCGCGCGGCGCTGTCAGCGAGCCTCGTCGACGAGCAGAGCCGCCGGGAACGTGCCCAGGCTGAAGTCGAGCGTGCGACCGGTCAGGCTGCCCAGGTGCAGGGGCAGCTCGACGAGCAGCGCAGCGAGCTACGCGAGGCCACCGCGCGAGCGTCGGCCGCCCGGGAGGAATTGGCCGGCATGGTCGCTCAGCTGGAGAGCGCGAAACTCGCGCTGGCGACCGAGCAGAACCACGCGAACCAGCGCGTCGACGAGCAGGCGAAGCTCTACACGCGACAGCTCGACGAGCTGCGTGCCGAGGTCGAGCGGCTGCGATCCGGCAAGAAGTAGCAGGTCACGCAGTAAATCAGTATGTACTGATCTACTGATTTCGTTGCTGGAGCCGGGCCAGGAGCGCGTCTCGCCGTGGTCCGGCAGGCAGCCGGAACGCGCGCGCCAGCGGATCACGCGGCGGACTGGGCAGCCGGTCGGCCTGCCGGTGCTCGATCGCGGCCACCAGGGCGTGCCCGAGGTGGGCGGCCATATTCGCGCCGTCGTTGACCGCGACCCAGCCGCGTCCGTCGCGAGCTCGGACCGCGCGTGTTCGGCACGGTCGGTAGGTGACGCGGTGCGCGGCGAGCAGCTGCTTCCCCGCCAGCCCGATGATCTCGCCGTACTTCGAGTCGGCTCGTCCGCCCCGGTACCGGCGGCGCACGGTCTCCCGGGTGACGCCCTGCGCGCGGGAGTACCGGCGGACCAGGCGCCCAGCTTCCGCACCGAGCGCGGGGTCGACCGCGACGCTGACGACGCGCTTCGCGATGCCCCAGTAGCCCCAGAAGCGGCCCGGTCCCTCCCCTGGTTCCTGCCAGCGTTTCGGGACGATGTGCTGGTATTCCTTGGCCTTCGCGCCGCCGTGCTTAGCGAAGTAGGTCGCGACACGCCGGGGGTCGGCTGCCTTGCGGCCCTCGTTGACATCGACGCGGGTACCGGCCGCGAGATGCGCGGCGTACTCGGCTGGGTTCGGGTGCTCGACGACGTCGGCCCAGCTCGTCGACAGCCACGCCTGGAACTCCCCGCGGCTGATCGGCTCCCGAAGCTCCCGACCCTGCTCGTCGCGGCGCACCCTGCCCCGGGCATCGTGGACGACCCGAGTGGTCGGGATCGTGACGAGCATGTGCACGTGGGGGGCGCGGCCGTCCTCGCTCGGCGCGCACTCGTCGCAGGTGCACCAGTTGTACCGGCGGTCGCCGTCGACGAGCACCCACTCGCGGCGGCCCTGGAATTCGAGTTTCCAGATGCAGTTCAACGTCTCGCCGAACTCCCGTTCCCACCGCTTCCGCCACGCCTTCATGTGCGCTTTGACCGCCTTCCCGTTTGGGGCGACGGTCTGCCAGCAGCGCGGGTAGGTGAGCGTGAGCATCGCGGGAAGCCTGCTGGCGTCGGCGAACATCGCGGTGTAGTCGAGGTCGAGGTAGCTCGCGATCATGTTGACGCGGCTCTTCGCCGACCAGCTGGTCACCTCCCGCGTTGGCGTGGGGTCGTCCGGGGTGTGGTCCTCCAGCTCTCCCTCGTCGTTCTCTTCGAGGAAAGTCGCCAGCGCGTCGGCAGCCTTGAGCCGCATGTCCCGCTCGCGCAGTTCCCGCCGGTCGACGCGGGCCTCGTCTCGGGTCCACACCCGGACCCGGCCGGGTGAGATGGACAGCATCCACTGTGGACCTTCGGTGAGCTGCTGCGCCTGGAGCAGCTCGAACCACTCGTGTCCGGGGAGGAGCTGCTGCCCGTCGACGGCCGCCGCGTGGACTTCGGCCCACGTCCGGCCAGCTCGAACCTGCGGCGACAGGGCCGGGGTGAGTGCGGCCGCGGAGCGGAGCATGTCCGCGCTGGGGAATCGGCGCCGGTTGACACCGAGGTAGTCCTCGGTCATCGACCGAATTACGGCCGGATCGTTGAATGCCCGCGTGTCGCGGGGGGACGATGGGTGCGCCGGGTGCACGCCATCGGCTATGGTTGCCGTAGGCATCTGAGGTTCCGTACTCGCTTAGGATCGGACGGGACCGCCGGTAGAAGGGCTTCCTGCGCCAACAGGGGGCCCTTCGTTTTTTTGTCCAGCGGGTGTTGCGGAGCCCACCCTTTCGCAGGTGGGCCCCGCCATCGCGGCGACACGCCGCACGTTCGGCGACATCATCAGGCCGCCTCGTCGAAGACCATCGACCCGGCCTCGTTCTCGTCGATCACCTCGTACAGCACCGCTTCGCCGGTGTCCGGCGCGTCGGCCGGGACGATCGGGGTCTTCCCGCGCAGCTCGTCGACGTAGGCGACCAGCTCGTCGATGTCCTCGTTGCGCACGTTGCCGAGGCGCCCGCGAATCGCGCGCTTGTCCTTTTCGTGGAACGCGAAGCACACGCCCGGCAGGCTCTCCGGGATGTTCGAGCAGTCCGCGCCCCGGTCCGCTGCCTTGTCGGTCAGCGCCGCGTCGGTGTGGTCCTCGGTCGGCAGGCGCAGCCCGATCCGGCGCGCGAACAGGTCCCGGATGGTGAAGATGTCCTTGGTGGGCTCCTGGATCAGGCCGATCACGATGTACCCGGCAGCGCGGCCCTGGGTGAGGATGATGCCGAGCAGGTCCTCGATCTGGTCGCGGACCCGGCGCGGCCAGTACGCCAGCAGCGGCGCCAGCTCGTCGATGAAGATCGGACGTAGCGGAGTGGCCTTCGACGGCACGAAGTCCCGTTCACCGTTCTCCCCGCCCGCGAGGTTCGCCTCGTCCAGCTCGTCGACGACCCGTTGCAGCAGCGCGACGACATCGGTCGCGGTGACCGCGTAATCGCCGGTCGGCTTGACGCCGGTTTCCGCCTTGACGCCGAAGACGCCCGCGTCGACGAGCGTGATGCCCTGCCGCAGCTCCTTGGCCTTCGGGTCGATGAAGATGGGCTTGACCGTGCCGTCCGCGATCGCAGGCGCCACAGCCCGAAGGCAGTTCCATTCGAGCCCGGCCTTGCCCGCGCCGGTCGCCCCGGCCCCTGCGGTGTGCCCGCCGACGAGGGAGATCGTGAGCGGTTCGAGGTGCTCGTCGAGCCCGACCGGGATGTTCGCGAAGTCGATGTCCGCCGTCGCGGCCGGCATGTCCGCCGCCGGGATGACCTCGTGCCGAAACGGGTCCGCCTTCATGATGTCAATCCCGACGTGCTTCGCGTCCGGGATCCGGATCGCGATCCGCTCGCCCTCGAACGCGCGCTGGAGCTTGCCCTGCGCCTGGTCGAAGTCCTTCGTTTCCTGCCCGATCTGCAGCTCGACGAGCAGCCGATCCCAGTACATCGAGGTAGAGACCTTGCGCAGCCGCGGAGCGTACGTGTCCTCGCCGTCCTGGACCACGAGCCCGCACCGGCTCATGACCTCCTGCCAGCGGCGCCGATAAGTCCACCACTTCCGATGCCAGGTCCGCAGCCAGGTCTCCACCGTCGCCTCGAAGCTCTCGCGGTGCGCGGCCCGCCACACCGAGCCGGTGAGCAGGACGACGGCGACGATGCCGACGACCCATTGCCAGCCGAGCAGCAGCACCAGGCCGCCGACCCCGGCGAAGGTGACCGACGTGCGCGGATGCGTGATCACCTGCAGCAGCGCCCACTTGCCGAGCTTCGCCAGCCACTTGCAGGCCCACACGATGACCAGCCCCGCCAGCGAGAACAGCGCGGACGCGAGCCAGCCGAACACGCTGGTTGTCGTCAGTTTGGTGCGTCGCATCGTGCGAACCTCCGTGAAACGGGCAGGGGGGAGCCACGCAGGAATTCGTGCGAACTCCCCCGCTGCCAGGAAAAAGGGACTTACGCCGCTGTCGCGCGGCCTTCTCGAATTGCGGCCTTCACTTCGGCCTGCAGGTCTTCCGCCGCAGCCGCGGCCTGGTCGAGCTTGCGCTGGATGCCGGTCATGGTTTCCGTGGTCGCCATCCCTGCGGCCAGCTCCCGGTCGATCGACGCGGCGCCCTCGATCAGGCGCTGAGTCTCGTTCACCACCACGTCGATGTCATCGACGCGACCCTTCAGGCTGCTCATGCCGCCGCCACCGCCTCAGTGAAGTAGACCTTCTTCCGGGAGAAGGTGTGCCACTCGTCGGCCGCCGCACTCACCGACGACAGCGCGGCCTTCGCCAGCATCCGGGTTTCGTCGACAAGGCCCGCGTCGACACCGATGTACCGGTCCTCGACGTGCTGGACCTCGTTCAGCAGGCCCTGCGCCACGACCGTGAGCCGCGCCATCTTGTCCGCGATCTTCCGGCGCCGCATCTTCAGCTGCCGCAAGTTCCGGTAGAACTCGGCACGCTCCCGCGCCGCCATCCGCTTATCGGCGATCTTGTTCGTCACCGCCGCGCGAACCAAGCCCTTACGCACCTGCTTGCGGACGCTCTTCGCCGAGCCGCTCGTCCGGCGCTCGAAGTTCGCCCCGCTCACAGGCCTGGCCTTCGTCTTGCCCGACGGTCGTCGACGAGCCGTTGCTGCTGTCATGACCACACACTCCATTCGAATCGGTTCTTCCTGCTGCCCACTTCCGCCAGCCGAGCCGCAGCCTCCGGTGCCGCGTTCCCCTTGACCTCGATCCGCCAGCCCCGGTTGTCCAGCGCGTCCAGCCGCCACTCGTCCGGAAACGCGTTCTCGCCACCGAGCACGCCCATCACCTCGTCCAGCCCCGCGTCGTCGACGAACCAGCGCCCTTCACCTTCGAGGCCGCCGTCGGAGTTGGTGACGTCGAAGCCGATCGCGAGCTGACCGGGTACCGGATCACGCGGGACCGGCTGCTTCCGGCCGCGCGTTTTCGCCGCGCACGCGTTCTCCCGAGCCTTCTTCCACGAGCCGCTCACGCCAGCCACCTCCCGATAGTCGCCTCACCGAGACGCGACAACAGCCAGAACGGCGCGGCGACCACGAGCAGCAGCGCCAGGAACAGGCGCGGTGTCGCCAGCATCAGCAGCGGCACGAACACCACGGCCAGCAGCGCCACGCTGAGAACATCGCCCATCACGCACGCTCCCGGTCGATGTCCTCGATCCAGACCACAGCCACGATCGCGACCTGCAGCAGCGCGTGCCGAAGGTCCGCTTCGGACTCAGCCGCGTACGCCCTGGTCGCGGTCTCTTCCAGCTCGTCGCGCCACTGCAGCGCCTCAGCCAGCCGAAGCCCGCGGTTCCGCTTGGACACCACATCGGCAGCCACGACGTCGTCGAGCGATCCGGTCCCGTTTGGACGGTGCTCCGTGCCCTGCTCGACCTTGCGGCCGAGGCGACCGAGCCGGATCTCCCGAAGGACCCGTTCCGTTGCGGCCATCGTGCTCACCTCCGTCCTTTCTGCATCCGCATCCACGCCAGGCACTCCGTGCACGACGGCTTCCGGCGGAAAAACCAGCCGAGCTTCGTCGTTTCCTTCACCGGGACCGTCATCCCGCAGTACGTCCGAAACCGTCCGTCCCAAAAGGACACCTTCCCTTCGTGCGACCACTGCCGCGCCATCCCTGATCACCTCGGAGGCCACGACGCGTGACCGTTCATCGCTGGCACGCGAGACACGTCCCCGCCGCCGGTCCCGGATCCGTCGAGCCACGCACCGGACGCAGCCCGCACCTCGTCCGCCGAGCCCGCAGCGTCAGCAGCGACCGGCGCCCTTCGTGCTTCACTCCGAAAATCCGCACCACCATGTCCATCACTTCCTTCCTGCGCCGACGTCACGGCCAGCGCGTCGCCCTCAAGCACCGCCTGCAGTTCACGCGATGCGTCAACCAGTTCTCCTGCTTCTCGTTCCCCTGCTTGAACCGCAGGCCGCACTTCGTGATCACGTCGCCGCCCGGCGTCCGTTTCGCGTCGTGCACCGGCTCGTAGTCCTGCAGCTTCACCGTTCGCCTCCCGTTGGTTGTCCGTTGTGGACCCGAGCGCGAACTTGACAACGACGAGGCAGCACAGCGCGGGCAGCGCCGCGAACAGCCAGCCGGGGAA
>NZ_CP059997.1:447500-552500 GCF_018736145.1 Amycolatopsis sp. CA-230715 | reverse complement strand
AGTGGTACGGGTGGGTAGGGGAGCGTCCTGCACCCAGAGAAGCGGCCGCGTAAGCGAGTCGTGGAGGGTGTGGGAGTGAGAATGCAGGCATGAGTAGCGAAAGCAGAGTGAGAAACTCTGCCGCCGGATGACCAAGGGTTCCTGGGCCAGGCTAATCCGCCCAGGGTAAGTCGGGACCTAAGGCGAGGCCGACAGGCGTAGTCGATGGATAACGGGTTGATATTCCCGTACCCGTGTTTGTTCGCCCCTGGCGAGGCAGTTGACACTAACCACCCAAAGCCACACGCTGAAATCTTCGGATAGAGGTGTGTGGTGGAGCGTGGGACCTGATTCTGTAGTAGCCAAGCGATGGGGTGACGCAGGAAGGTAGCTCCGCCAGTGAATGGTAGTACTGGTGTAAGCGTGTAGGCCGGAACATAGGCAAATCCGTGTTCCACCAGGCTGAGACGTGACGCATAGCCGATTGAGGTGAAGTAGAGTGATCCTATGCTGCCGAGAAAAGCCTCTAGCGAGAACATACACGGCCCGTACCCCAAACCAACACAGGTGGTCAGGTAGAGAATACTAAGGCGATCGGGTGAACTGTGGTTAAGGAACTCGGCAAAATGCCCCCGTAACTTCGGGAGAAGGGGGGCCAAAGCACCTGAAGCCCCACGCGGGCTAGGGTGAGTTGGCCGCAGAGACCAGCGGAAAGCGACTGTTTACTAAAAACACAGGTCCGTGCGAAGAAGCAATTCGATGTATACGGACTGACGCCTGCCCGGTGCTGGAACGTTAAGAGGACCGGTTAGCCCTTCGGGGCGAAGCTGAGAATTTAAGCGCCAGTAAACGGCGGTGGTAACTATAACCATCCTAAGGTAGCGAAATTCCTTGTCGGGTAAGTTCCGACCTGCACGAATGGCGTAACGACTTTCCGGCTGTCTCAACCACAGGCCCGGCGAAATTGCACTACGAGTAAAGATGCTCGTTACGCGCGGCAGGACGGAAAGACCCCGGGACCTTTACTATAGTTTGGTATTGGTTTTCGGTTCGGCTTGTGTAGGATAGGTGGGAGACTAGGAAACCTTCACGCTAGTGGAGGTGGAGTCAATCTTGAAATACCACTCTGGTCGAATTGGGAATCTCAACCTCGGACCATGATCTGGTTCAGGGACAGTGCCTGATGGGTAGTTTAACTGGGGCGGTTGCCTCCCAAAGAGTAACGGAGGCGCCCAAAGGTTCCCTCAGCCTGGTTGGCAATCAGGTGTCGAGTGCAAGTGCACAAGGGAGCTTGACTGTGAGACAGACATGTCGAGCAGGGACGAAAGTCGGGACTAGTGATCCGGCACCACCTGGTGGAAGGGGTGTCGCTCAACGGATAAAAGGTACCCCGGGGATAACAGGCTGATCTTGCCCAAGAGTCCATATCGACGGCATGGTTTGGCACCTCGATGTCGGCTCGTCGCATCCTGGGGCCGGAGTAGGTCCCAAGGGTTGGGCTGTTCGCCCATTAAAGCGGCACGCGAGCTGGGTTTAGAACGTCGTGAGACAGTTCGGTCCCTATCCGCCGCGCGCGCAGGAGACTTGAGGAAGGCTGTCCCTAGTACGAGAGGACCGGGACGGACGAACCTCTGGTATGCCAGTTGTCACGCCAGTGGCATGGCTGGTTAGCCACGTTCGGAAGGGATAACCGCTGAAGGCATCTAAGCGGGAAGCCTGTTCCAAGATGAGGTCTCCCACCCCCACGTGGGTTAAGGCCCCCAACAGACCATTGGGTTGATAGGCCAGAAATGGACGCACAGTAATGTGTTATCGAGTTGACTGGTACTAATAGGCCGAGGACTTGCCCACAAAGACGCTACGCATCCGCTCTACAGCTCTGAAACACCACACCACCACCCCCACAACGGGTGGCAGCAGTGTGGATGTTTCACAGAGTTACGGTGGCCACAGCACCAGGGAAACGCCCGGTCCCATCCCGAACCCGGAAGCTAAGCCTGGTAGCGCCGATGGTACTGCAGCCGAAGGGCTGTGGGAGAGTAGGACGCCGCCGAACACCCTTTCCGTAGGGCCCGTTAGGATAGCCAATCGGCTCGCCTAACGGGCCTTACGCATGTCTGAGGTACTTTTTCCGTGGCAGGAGGCCAGGTGTCCGAGTTCGGTCGACGTGACTCTGAGGACGAAGGGGCGTCCGGCCGGCCAGCTCGTCGCGATGACAAGCCCCGCGGTGGCCGGTCCGGCGCACCGCGCGGCGGCAACCGGAACGCGGGCGGGCGGCAGGACCGCGGTGGCCGTGACGGCGGCTACCAAGGGCGCCCCCGCCGCGACGACCGGGGCGACCGCGGCGACCGCGGTGGCAAGCCGCCCTTCGGCCGCGACGCCAGGGGCGGCGATCGTTTCCGGGGCGAGGCACCGAAGAGCGGCCAGCGCCGTTTCGGCGACGACCGCAAAGGCCCCGGTGACGACCGCCGGTCCGGTGGTTACCGCGGTGGGAAACCGGGTGACAAGCCCACTGGCAAGGCGCCGTACGGCCGCGACGACCGGCGCGAAGGCCCGTCCCGCCAAGGCGGCCGCTGGGAAGACCGCGGCCCGCGCACCGGCGGCGCTCGCGGCGACAAGCCCGCTTACGGCAATCGGGCTGACAAACCCGCGTACCGCGACCGCGGCGAGAAGCCTGCTTACGGCAATCGCGACCGGAACGACAAGCCCCCGTTCCGCGACCATGGCGACAAGCCCGCCTACGGCAACCGGAACCGCGACGACAAGCCGCCGTTCCGCGACCGGAACGACAAGCCAGCCCACGGAAACCGGGCGGACAAGCCTTCCTTCCGGGACCGCGGGGACAAGCCCGTCCACGGAGACCGCGATCGTGCGGGGAAGCCGTCGTACGGCGACCGCGGTGACAAGCCTTCGTACCGCGATCGCGAGGACAAGCCCGCCTACGGGAACCGCGACCGCCGTGACGGGCCGTCCCGCGGTGACGACCGGCGCGGCGCGGGCCGCCCCCGCGACACCCGCGACGGCAGGCCCGAGTTCAAGCCGCGCCGCGACACCCGCTCGCCGCACGTGAACGAAGCGCCGCTCGACGACGAGGCGTTGGCGAAGGAACTGCTGGAGGCGCCGGAACTGCCCGAGGGCATCGAATTCTCCGACCTCGACGAGGAAGCCCGCCGGGAACTCCGCACGCTGCCCAAGGCGCTCGCGGAAACGGTCGGGAAGCACCTCGTCGCGGCGGGCAGCCTGATGGACGACGATTCCGACGCCGCGCTGGAACACGCGCGCTACGCGAAGGCGAAGGCCTCCCGCGTGCCGATCGTGCGGGAAGCGCTCGGGCTCGTCGCGTACCACACCGGCAACTGGGCGGAAGCCCTTTCCGAACTGCGCGCGGTCCGCCGGATGACACGCAGCGAAGCGCATATCGCGGTCATCGCCGACGCCGAGCGCGCGCTCGGCCGCCCCGAACGCGCGCTCGACCTGGCGAAGGAAGCCAATGTCGGCGCGCTGCCCCGCGAGGTCCAGATCGAGCTGCGGATCGTCGCGGCCGGTGCCCGCCGCGATCTCGGCCAGCTCGACGCGGCCGTGGTCTCGCTGCAGGGAGACGATCTCGACACGCGCAAGCGCGAACCGTGGAGCGCGCGCCTGTTCTACGCCTACGCGGACAACCTCGCCGCGGCCGGGCGGAAGGACGAAGCGGTCCGCTGGTTCCTGAACGCCGCCGAGGCCGACGACGAGGACGCCACGGACGCCGCGGAACGCGCCGCCGAGCTGGCCGATGGCTGACACGCTGCTCACCGCGCACGACGGCCTGCTGTTCGACCTCGATGGCACCGTCTACCACGGCCCCCGGGTCATCCCGGGCGCGCCGGAAGCGGTGCGCGCGGCCAGGGACGCGGGCGCGCCCGTGCGCTTCGTGACGAACAACGCCTCCAAGGCCGCGGCCGACGTGGCCCGGCACCTCACCGAACTCGGGGTGCCCGCCGAACCCGCCGAGGTGAGCACGAGCGCGCAGGCCGCGGCGAAGGTGCTCAGCGCGCGCCTGGCCCCCGGTTCGCAGGTGCTGGTGGTCGGGACCGACTCGCTGGCCGACGAGGTGGCGGCCGCCGGGCTGACACCGGTCCGCGAGGCGGGCGGGGACGTCGTGGCCGTCGTCCAGGGGCATTCACCCGACACCAGCTGGCGGAACCTCGCCGAGGCGTCGGTGGCCATCAGGGCGGGCGCGCTGTGGGTCGCGTCCAACGTCGACCTGACCCTGCCGACCGAACGGGGCCTGCTGCCCGGCAACGGGTCGCTCGTCGGCGCGCTGCGGGCCGCGACGGGCGCGGAGCCGGTGGTCGCGGGCAAACCCGCGTCGCCGCTGCTCGACGCCGCCGCGGAATCCTGCGGCGCCCGGAACCCGCTCGTGATCGGCGACCGGCTCGACACCGACATCGCGGGCGCGGTGACCGCGAAAATGACCTCGCTGTGCGTGCTCACCGGCGTCGCGACTCCCGCGCTCCTGCTCGAAGCCGTCCCAGGGGAACGGCCTGATCACCTCGGCCGCGATCTGTCCGCGCTCACCGAACCGGTGGAACAGCTCACGATCGGGCGACGCGCCGGCTGGGACGTCCGCGTGGACGGTGAGGCGCTGCGCGTCCGCGGGGACGGCAGCGCCGACGAACTGGACCTGCTGCGCGCGCTGTGCGCGGTGGCCTGGGAATCCGGCGTCACGGCGGTGCGTGCCGACGGCGGGGAAGCGGAGGCCGCGGTGGCCGTCCTGGAAATAGGCTGAGCCTCGGACGACGCCGGGCCAGGATCGGTTAGCGTTGAGGGGTGCAACCGAACCCCATCCCGCGTCCGCTGCCTGGCCCGCCGCCCAGCGCGGACGCCACCGCCCAGCAGACCGACCCGTGCGCCGGGATCGACGAGGCCGTCGCCGGGCTGGACGATCTCGAGCAGGTGCCCCTCGCCGAGCACGTGGAGCGCTTCGACGCCGTGCACACCGAGCTCACCGTCGCGTTGTCCAGCATCGACAAGGTCTGAGGACATGGCCCGTAGGGCTCGTCTCGACGCCGAACTGGTGCGCCGGGGCCTCGCCCGGTCGAGGGAACAAGCGAGCACGCTCATCAGCGAGGGCAAGGTTTCCGTCGGCGGCATGGTCGCGAGCAAGCCCGCGACCGGCGTGGACGCGGCGGCCGCGATCGTGGTGCGCACCGAGGACGATCCCGGCTGGGCGTCGCGCGGCGCGCACAAGCTCCTCGGCGCGCTGGAGGCGTTCGGGCCGCGCGGCCTGACCGTGGAAGGCAAGCGCTGCCTCGACGCGGGCGCGTCCACCGGCGGGTTCACCGACGTGCTGCTGCGCGCGGGCGCCCGCGAGGTGGTCGCCGCGGACGTCGGCCGCGGCCTGCTCGACTGGCGGCTGCGCACCGACGAGCGGGTCGTCGTGCTGGACCGCACGAACGTCCGCACCCTCACCCCCGAGCAGACCGGCGGCCCGGTCCAGATAGTGGTCGGCGACCTGTCGTTCATCTCGCTGAAGCTCGTGCTGCCCGCGCTCGTCGCGTGCGCCGAGCGCGGCGCGGACCTGGTGCCGATGGTGAAACCGCAGTTCGAGGTCGGCAAGGAGCGGCTCGGCAGCGGCGGCGTCGTGCGCGATCCCGAGCTGCGGGCGGACGCCGTGCTCGGCGTGCTCGGCGAGGCCGCGAAGCTGGGACTGCGCACGCTCGGGGTGGTGGCCAGCCCGCTGCCGGGGCCGGCGGGCAACGTCGAATACTTCGCGTGGTTGCGCGCCGCCGGTGGTGAGTCCACGGTTGACGAGGTGACTGACGTGGAACATCAGGTCAGGACCGCGGTCCTGGAGGGCCCACAGTGAACGAAAAACGCGAGGTGCTGCTCGTCGTGCACCCCGATCGCGACGCCACCCGCGACGCGGCGCGCGCGGTCGCGGCGAGGCTCGCCGACGCGGGTATCCGGCTGCGCGTGACCGACGAGGACGTCCGCGAGCTGATCGAGCCCGCCGGATACGACGGTCCGGCGTGCACCGTGGTCGCGCCGCACTTCGACCCCGCCGACGGCACCGAACTGGTGCTGGTCCTCGGCGGCGACGGGACGCTGCTGCGCGCGGCCGAACTGGCGAGGCCGCACGGCGTACCCGTGCTCGGCGTCAACATGGGCCGGGTCGGGTTCCTCGCGGAGGCCGATTCCGACGCGCTCGCCGACACCGTCGACCGCGTCGTCGAACGCCGCTACCGCGTCGAGGAGCGGATGACGGTGGACGTCACGGTCACCGTGGACGGCGTGGCGATCATGAGCACGTGGGCGTTGAACGAGGCGAGCGTCGAGAAGAGCTCGCGGGAGCGGGTGCTCGACGCGCTCATCGAGGTGGACGGGCGGCCGGTGTCCTCGTTCGGCTGCGACGGCGTGCTGTGCGCGACGCCGACCGGGTCCACCGCCTACGCGTTTTCGGCTGGCGGCCCGATCATCTGGCCCGATGTGGAGGCGCTGCTCGTGGTGCCGAGCAACGCGCACGCCATGTTCTCGCGCCCGCTCGTGGTTTCGCGCCGGTCGACGATCACGGTCGGCATCGATCCCGACGGCTCGCCCGCGGTCCTCACCTGCGACGGATTGCGGAGCGTCCAGCTGCCGAGCGGGGCCAGGGTCCAGGTGGTGTGCGGGCGGGTGCCGGTGCGGCTCGTGCGGCTGTGGGACGGCCCGTTCACCGACCGGCTGGTGCACAAGTTCGAGCTGCCGGTGAAGAGCTGGCGCGAGCGGCACACGACCGCCACTTGAGCGAGCCCGTGGTGGGTGACGGGCGGGCGAACGGATCCGTTCGCCAGGAATTCACTGCTTTTCTCGTGCCACGGCCCCCTGCCGCGCGCGTCCCGTAGGCTCGGGCCGCTACGGTGTCCTCGTGCTGGCCGAGATGCGCATCCAGGGCCTCGGGGTCATCGAGGACGCCCTGCTCGAACTGCACCCGGGATTCACCGTGGTCACCGGGGAGACCGGTGCGGGCAAGACCATGGTGGTCACCGGGCTGCACCTGCTCTCCGGCGGACGGTCGGAGGCGTCCAAGGTGCGGAACGGGTCGGGGCGCGCCGTCGTCGAGGGCCGTTTCGACGGGGTGTTCGCCGAACACGTCGCCCGGATCGTCACCGACGCGGGCGGTGAGGCGGACGAGGACGGCAGTCTGATCGCGATGCGGTCGGTAAGTGCGGACGGGCGGTCCCGCGCGCACCTCGGTGGCCGGTCCGTTCCGGTGAACGTGCTGTCCGATCTGGCCGACGGGCTGCTGGCGGTGCACGGCCAGAACGACCAGCTGCGGCTGCTGCGCTCCGCCGAGCAGCGGGACGTGCTCGACCGGTTCGCCGGGGACGCCGTGTCCGGGCCGCTCGCGCGCTACCGCGAGGTCCGGGAGGAGTGGCAGTCCGTGGTCAGCGAGCTGACCGAACGGCAGACCCGCTCGCGCGAGCTGGCGCAGCAGGCCGATCTGCTGCGGCACGGGCTCGACGAGATCACCGCGGTCGATCCGCGGGCAGGTGAGGACGCCGAGCTGGCCGAACAGGTCAAACGGCTCGCCGCGGCCGACGAGCTGCGCGCGGCCGCGACCGCCGCGCACGACGCGGTCGCCGGTGCGGCGGACGGTGATCCCGAGGTGCCGGGCGCACTGGGACTGCTGGGTGAAGCGCGGCGCAGGCTTTCCGGCGCCGAGGACTCGGCGCTGCGCGATCTGGAGCCGAGGCTGGCCGAGGCCGCGGTGCTGCTCGCCGACGTCGGCTCCGAGCTGGGCGGGTACCTCGACGGGCTCGAAGCCGATCCGCAGCGGCTGGAGCAGGTGCTCGCCAGGCAGGCCGATCTCAAGCGGCTGACCCGCAAGTACGCCGCGGACGTCGACGGCGTGCTCGCCTGGGCCGAGGACGCGAGCGCCCGTTTGTCCACAATGGATACTTCGGAGGAGGCGCTCGCCGAGCTGGCGGCGCGCCGCGACGAACTGGCGGCGCGGCTGGCCGAGCACGCCGCGGAGCTGTCGAAGGCGCGCACCGCCGCGGCGGCCGAGCTGTCCGACGAGGTGACGGCCGAGCTGTCCGGGCTGGCGATGGGGCAGGCGGAGATCGAGGTCACCGTCGGCACCAGGGCCGCCGAGGAGACCGATCCGCACGCGCTGAAGGTCGGCGGCGCACTGGTGCACGCGGGCGCCGACGGCGTCGACGACGTGGAGCTGCGGTTGCGCGCGCACGGGGGCGCGCCACCGCTGCCGGTGCACAAGGCGGCTTCCGGCGGTGAGCTGTCCCGCGTGATGCTGGCGATCGAGGTGGTGCTCGCGCACGCCGACACGGTGCCCACGCTGGTCTTCGACGAGGTCGACGCCGGGGTCGGCGGGCGCGCGGCGGTCGAGATCGGGCGTCGGCTGGCCCGGCTCGCGCGCAGCCACCAGGTGCTCGTGGTGACGCACCTGCCGCAGGTCGCCGCGTTCGCCGACCGCCACTGCGTGGTGGACAAGGGCACCGCCGACGGCATCACCCGCAGCGGGGTGCGCGTGCTGGAGCAGTCCGAGCGGGTGCTCGAACTAGCCAGGATGCTCGCCGGCATGGACGACACCGAAAGCGGCAGGGCCCACGCCGAGGAACTGCTCACCGCGGCCGAGGCGGACAAGGTCGCCGCGCCGAAAAAGGCGCGCGGTGGCAAGAAGAAGACGGTTTCCGCGGCACGCAAAAGGGGGAAATGAGCTCGCGGGGCGCCCTTGTTCGTCCCCGGGTGAGCCCTAGCAGGTTTTCGAATCGACGCCAAGAGGTGGCGGTCCGCTACGGCGTGGCGGCTCTGTCATCAGGTGTCCATTTGTCACCATCAGTCCCATGAAGCTCACCGGCTTGCTCGCGCGGAACCAGGAGACGCTGCCCGGTATCACCGGGGTGGCGAGGGTCGACCGGCGTACCCGGGAGCTGCTGCGCCGGGTCGGTCCCGGCGACATCGTGGTGCTCGACCAGCTCGACCTGGACCGGGCGACCGCGGACGCGCTGGTGACCGCGGAGGTCGCCGGGGTGGTGAACGCTTCGCCGTCGATCTCGGGCCGGTTCCCCAACCTGGGCCCGGAAATCCTGGTCGGCGCGCAGATCCCGCTGATCGACGGAGTCGGCGGCGAGGTGCTGCGCGCGGTCAAGGACGGCAGCAAGCTGCGCCTGCACGAGGGCGCGGTCTACATCGGCGAGCGCAAGGTCGCCGCCGGGGTCGAGCAGACGCGCGAGAGCGTCGCCGACCAGATGATCGAGGCGAAGGCCGGGATGTCCACCCAGCTGGAAGCCTTCTCGGCGAACACGATCGAGTTCCTCCGCCGCGAGCGCACCCTGATCCTCGACGGGGTCGGGGTGCCCGAGCTCCGGGTTTCGCTGCGGGACCGGCACGTGCTGGTCGTCGCGCCGGGCAAGGGGCACGCCGAGGACCTCAAGCACCTGAAGAAGTACATCTCCGAGCACCGGCCCGTGCTCGTCGGCGTGGACGGCGGCGCGGACGCCCTGCGCGCGCAGGGATACGACCCCGACGTCATCGTCGGTGACCCGCAGGCGATCGAGGCGGACACGCTCAAGAGCGGCGGCGAGGTCGTCGTGCCCGCGCAGCCCGACGGGCACGCGCCGGGGGTCGAGCGGATCCAGGACCTCGGCATCGGCGCGGTGACCTTCCCCGCCTCCGGCAACTCCGAGGACCTCGCGCTCCTGCTCGCCGACGCCCACGAAGCGAGCCTCGTGGTGACCGTCGGGTTCCAGGCGACGCTGCGGGAGTTCCTCGACCACGGCAGGGCGGGGTCCAACCCGTCGACCTTCCTGACCCGGCTGAAGCTCGGCACGAAACTCGTCGACGGCAAGGCCGTCGCCACGCTCCACCGCAGCAGGGTGTCGCTCGGCGCCGTCGTGCTGCTGGTGCTCGCGGCCCTCGTGGTGGTGATCGCCGCGTTGCTGGTCTCCGATGTCGGCGACGTCTACCTCGACTGGATCGTGCGCACCTGGAACTCGTTCACCGGCTGGGTCAAGGGGCTCTTCACGTGATTTCTCTGCGGTACCACATCGTCTCGATCGCCGCCGCGTTCCTGGCACTGGCCATCGGGGTCGTTCTGGGGTCGACGGCGCTGAACGGGTCGCTGCTGTCGGGGCTGTCCGACGAGAAGGGCAAGCTCGCGTCGCAGGTCTCCGATCTCGAAGGCCAGCGCGCCGCGCTCGACGCCAGGCTCGCCGACGCCGACGCGTTCGCCGGGGCCACCGGCCCGAAGGTGGTCGCGGGCGCGCTCGACAAGCGATCCATCGTGCTGGTGACCACTGACGACGCCCGGCCGTCCGACCGCGACGCGCTCAAGCAGCTCGCCGGGCAGGCGGGCGCGACCGTCACCGGCGAGATCCAGCTGACCGCCGCGTTCTCCGACCCGGACAAGGCCGACCAGCTGCGCCAGGTGGTCACGCGGCTGCAGCCCGCGGGGGCGAAGTTCCCCACCGCGGGCGACCCCGGCACCCTCGCGGGCGCGCTGCTGGGCTCGGTGGCGTTGCTCAACAAGGACAACGCGCAGCCGCAGTCCACTCCGGACGAACTCGCGGCGGCGCTCGGCGGGCTCACCGACGGCGGTTTCGCGAAGCCGAGCGAGAACGTGCGACCGGCCCAGCTCGCGATCGTGCTCACCGGTGGCAAGGCGAGCGGTGACGGCGCGGGCGACAAGGCCGCCACGCTCGCCCGGTTCGCCACGCAGCTCGACCGAGCCGGTGCGGGCGCCGTGCTGGCGGGCGACCCCGAGTCGGCGGAGGGCACCGGCGCGATCGGCAACGTCCGCGCGGACACCTCCGCCACCTCGATCCTGTCCACTGTGGACAACGTGAACACGGCGGCGGGACGGGTCAGCGCGATCCTCGCGCTGCGCGAACAGCTCGACGGCGCCGCGGGCCGGTACGGCATCGCGGGCAACGCGCAGGCGCCAGCCCCCGGCGTGAAGCACCCCGCGAACTGATCGCGGCCCGCTCAGCGCCAGCGGCGCTCCTTCGGGAGCGGTTTCGCATAGGAGCCCGCCCTGCTGGTGGAAAGGCCCAGTGCCACCAGCGATTCGGCGAGCCGGACGGCGGCGCCGACGCCGTCGATCACCGGGATGCCCAGCATCGCGCCGAGCCGCCGGTCCAGCCCGGTCATCCCGGCGCAGCCGAGCACGAGCACCTCGGCCCCGGCGTCGCGCGCACGGCGGCCCGCGGTCAGCAGAGCGGATTCCGTGCGCCCTTCGTCGGCGAGTTCCAGCACGCCGAGCCCGGTACCCGCCACCGCGACGCAGTTCGCCGCGACCCCGGCCGTGTGCAGGCTGTCTTCGATCAGCCCGCAGGTTCTGTCCAATGTGGTCACCACGCCGTAGCGGCGGCCGAGCAGGCAGGCGAAATGCGCGCCCGCCTCGGTGATGTCGACGACGGGCACGTCGAGCAGTTCCCGCGCTCCTTCACGGCCGTGCTCGCCGAAACCGGCGAGCACGACGGCGTCGAACTCGTCGTCGCAGGTGCGGAGGAGGTCCAGCACGGCGGCCGCGCTGAGGAAGCTGTCGTACCAGCCTTCCGCGGATTCCGGGCCCCAGCAAGGGGTTCTGGCGAGGATCTCGGTGCAGGGGCTCGCCGCGGCGCGGGCACCCGCTTCGATTTCCTTCGTCATCGTCTCGGTCGTGTTGCAGTTGGTCACGAGCAGCCGCATCACGCCGCCTCGGCGCGGGAGCGGCGCGAGCACAGGAAGTAGGCCAGCGCGGCGGTTCCGGTGCCGACGAACCACGAATACGGCGCGACCGGCGCGAGCGCGGGCACCAGTGCGATCACCGCGGCGAGGGCGGCGGTCGGCACGAACACCCCGAACGCGACCGGGTTCACCCCGCGCCGGTAGTGGTACGGCGAGGACTTGCCGCCGTCGAACAGCTTGGCCACGTCCACGGTCCCGCGCTTGATCAGGTAGTAGTCCACGACCATGATCCCGAACAGCGGCCCGAGGAAGGCGCCGAGCCCGCCGAGGAAGTAGTTGACCACGGCGGGGGAGGAGTACAGCTTCCACGGCAGCACACACAGCGCGGCGACCGCGCTGATCATCCCGCCGACGGTGAAGCTGATCCGCTTCGGCCAGATGTTCGCCAGGTCGTATGCGGGCGAGACGAAGTTGGCGACGATGTTGACGCCCATGGTGGCGATGGCGAAGGTGAGCGCGCCGATGATGAGCACCGGGGTGTTGTGGATCCTGGCGAGCAGTTCGGCGGGATCGGTGATCGCCTCGCCGAACACCTGCAGGCTGCCCGCGGTCACCAGCACCGACAGCAGCGCGAACGCGGTCGAGTTGACCGGGAGGCCCCAGAAGTTGCCGCGCCGCACCGTTTTCTGGTCCGGGGTGAAACGGGAGAAATCGCAGAAGTTCAGCATGAGCGTGCCGTAGATGGACAGGATGAGCCCGGCCGCGCCGAACCACTGGCGCACCTGCTCGCCGCCGGAGAGGTGCTTCGGGTTGCTCGTCAGCGAGATGTTCCAGTCCGCCGCGGCGAGGATCCAGACCGCGAGCGCGATCATCACCACCCAGATCGCGGGCCCGCACCAGTCCTGGAACTTCCGCACCGCCTCCATGCCCCTGGTCAGCACGAGCGCCTGCGCCGCCCACAGCACCAGGAAGCAGATCCAGCCGAGCGCGTGCAGCCCGAGGAACGAGTGCTGGGTCAGCGGGGTGAGCCCGGGGTCGATGGCGAGCACGAGCACCGTGATCGCCACCGACGCGAGGTAGGTCTGGATGCCGTACCAGAAGATCGCGATGACGGCCCTGATCAGCGCGGGCAGGTTGGCGCCGAAGGTGCCGAAGCTCAGCCGCGCGACCACCGGGAACGGCACGCCGGTGCGCTGCCCGATGCGGCCCATCAGGTTCATCCCGAGGTAGATCACCACGAACCCGAACAGCAGCGCGGTGAACACCTGCCACGCCGAGAGCCCGAGCACGAACAGGCCCGCCGCGAAGGTGTAGTTCCCGAGGTTGTGCACGTCCGACATCCACAGCGCGAAGATGTCGTAGACCTTCCAGGTGCGTTGCTTCGCGGGGGCGAGATCGGCGTTGTAGAGCCGTTCGTCGGGCGCGTCGAGCGGGGGTGGGGCGGTTTCGCCGGTCTTGGCCAGGTTCGCAGCGGTCACGGTCGCCTCCGGACACGAGCGGTTTGGTATCCCAAATTTTGGTATCCCAATATCACCCTGCCGGCGCCGGTGGTCAAGGGGTTCGCCGGTAAACTCCGGTAAGGGGCGTGTTACGGGACCGGGGGAGGTGTGGTGTGGGCAGTGCCGAGCAGCCGCTCGCGGCGACCAGGCACCGCGTGATCGACGAGCTGCGCGAGCGGATCGTCGGCGGCGAGCTCAAACCGGGTGACCGGCTGGTCGAACGCGAACTGGCGGAGGCGTTCGGGGTGTCGCGGGTCCCGGTGCGGGAGGCGATCCGCAGCCTGGAGTCCGAGGGGTTCGTGGTGGTCACCTCGCCGCGGCGGGTGGTCGTGCGCCAGCTCGACCGCACCGATGTCGAGGAACTCTTCGACGTCCGCGAAGCACTCGAAGGGCTGGCCGCCGGACTTGCCGCGACGCGGGCGAGCCGGGCCGACCTGAAGCGCCTCGAACGGCTGCTGGCCGACGCGGCGCGCGCCACGGAAGCCGGGCGCGCACGGCGCATCGCGCAGCTCAACACGCGTTTCCACGACGAGATCGTGGCCATCGCGGGCAACGGCCTGCTGACTACGGTGCTCGACCCGCTCGCGGGCAGGCTCCGCTGGTTGACCAGGCAGAACGAGCACTGGCACGATCTGGTCTCCGAGCACGAGCACCTCTTCGAGGCGATCGCGTCCGGTGACCGCGAGCGCGCCGCGAACTGCGGCTCCGGCCATGTCAGGGTGAACCGCGACGTGACGCTCAGAGCGCTGTTCCCGGACGAGTTCTGAGCCGTCGCGGGCGTCCGGTCAGCGGCGCAGCATCGACTCCCACGCGGCGGTGAACCCGGGGAAGGTCTTGCCGACCGTCGCCGGGTTTTCCACGGTGACCCCCTCGACGCGGAGCCCGAGCACCGCGCCCGCCATCACCAGCCGGTGGTCGTCGTAGGTGTGGAACACGCCCCCGCGCAGCGGCGCCGGGGTGATCCGCAGGCCGTCCTCGGTGTCGGTCACGTCGCCGCCCAGCGCGGACAGCTCGGTCGCCAGCGCGGCGAGCCGGTCGGTTTCGTGGCCGCGCAGGTGCGCGACGCCGGTGATCGTCGACGGGCCGTCGGCGAAGCACAGCAGCGCCGCGACCACCGGGGTCAGCTCGCCGACCTCGTGCAGGTCCAGCTCGGCACCCCGGACGTGCCCCGTTCCGGTGACGGTGAGGCCGCGTTCGTCGAGGGAGACCTCCTGGCCCAGCTCGGCGAGCAGGCTCCGCAGCCAGTCACCCGGCTGGGTGGTTTCGGCGGGCCAGCCTTCGAGGCGCACGGTGCCGCCGGTCAGCGCGGGAGCCACCACGAACGGGGCGGCGGTCGACAGGTCGGGTTCGACGGTGTACTCGGCGAGCGAGAGGCGCGCGGGCGGGACGTGGAACTCGGTGCCGTCGCGCTCGGGTGCGGCTCCGAAGCGGCGCAGCAGGTCGAGCGTCATCGCGATGTGCGGTTCGCTCGGCGGGGTCCCGCCGACGAGCCGGACGGTGACGCCCTCGGTGAACGACGGCCCGGCGAGCAGCAGCGCGGACAGGAACTGGCTCGAAGCCGACGAGTCCAGTTCGACCGTGCCGCCGGGAATCCCGCCGTGGCCCCGCACGGTGAACGGCGGGGCGCCGCGGCCGCCGTCGTCGAGATCGACGCCGAGATCGGCGAGCGCGCGCAGCAGCGGGGCGATCGGCCGCCTGCGGATCGCCTCGTCGCCGTCGAAGTGGACGGTCCGCGAACCGAGGCCCGCGAGCGCGGGGGTGAACCGCGCCACGGTGCCCGCGTTTCCCAGCGCCACAGCGACCTCTCCGTCGCTGTCGGTGACGATCGGCGAGATCCGGACACCGTCCACGATGGACTCGTGCGCGCCGCCGAGCGCGTCGAGCGCACCGAGCATCAGGCGCGCGTCGCGCGAGTCGAGCGGCGCGCGCACGTCGGTCGGGCCCGCGGAAAGCCCGGCGAGGAGGTAGGCGCGGTTGGTGATGGACTTCGAGCCGGGGACGCGGACGACGGCGTCGACCGGACTCGCCGAGACGGGTGCTGTCCAGGTGTTTCCGGTGTTCGGTGCGGCGACGGGCTGGGGCACGGCGGTCTCTTTCCTGGAAGTCCGGCGAGGTGACTAGGCGAGGCTACCGAGCGCGCCCGGCGCCGTGCGATAAGGTGGAAGCCCGTGGGACTTCAGCCGCGGACAGCCAAGTACGTCTTTGTCACCGGAGGCGTCGCCTCCTCTCTGGGTAAGGGGCTCACCGCCTCCAGCCTGGGCCAGCTTCTCACCGCTCGTGGACTCAGGGTCACGATGCAGAAGCTGGATCCCTACCTCAATGTCGATCCAGGCACGATGAACCCGTTCCAGCACGGCGAGGTGTTCGTCACCGACGACGGCGCCGAGACCGATCTGGACATCGGCCACTACGAACGGTTCCTCGACCGCAACCTCACCGGATCGGCCAACGTGACCACCGGTCAGGTCTACTCCGAGGTGATCGCGAAAGAACGCCGTGGTGAGTACCTCGGCGACACGGTGCAGGTGATCCCGCACATCACCGACGAGATCAAGTCGCGGATCATGGCCGTCGCGGAAAGCGGTGACGAGCCGCATCCCGACGTCGTGATCACCGAAGTCGGGGGGACGGTCGGCGACATCGAATCGCTGCCGTTCCTGGAGGCCTGCCGTCAGGTCCGCCACGACGTCGGCCGCGACAACTGCTTCTTCCTGCACGTCTCGCTGGTGCCGTACCTGGCGCCGTCGGGCGAGCTCAAGACGAAGCCGACGCAGCACTCGGTCGCCGCGCTGCGCAACATCGGCATCCAGCCCGACGCGCTGGTGTGCCGCGCGGACCGCGATCTGCCCGACGATCTCAAGCGCAAGATCGGGCTGATGTGCGATGTGGACACCGAGGCGGTCATCGCCTGCCCGGACGCACCGTCCATTTACGACATCCCGAAGGTGCTGCACCGCGAAGCGCTCGACGCCTACGTGGTGCGCAGGCTCGGCCTGCCGTTCCGCGACGTCGACTGGACGGTGTGGGGCGATCTGCTCGAGCGCGTGCACAACCCGGCGGAGACCGTGCGGGTGGCGCTCGTCGGCAAGTACATCGACCTGCCGGACGCCTACCTTTCGGTCACCGAAGCGCTGCGCGCGGGCGGGTTCGCCCACCGCGCCAAGGTCGAGATCGTCTGGGTCGCCTCCGACGAGGCCACCACCCCGGCCGGCGCGGCCGCCGCACTGTCCGGTGTGGACGGTGTGCTGGTGCCGGGCGGCTTCGGCGTGCGCGGGATCGAGGGCAAGATCGGCGCCATCACCTACGCCCGCACGCGCGGGATCCCGGTGCTGGGGCTGTGTCTCGGCCTGCAGTGCATGGTGATCGAGGCCGCGCGCAACCTCGCCGGTGTCGACGACGCGGGTTCGGCGGAGTTCGACGAGACCAGCAAGCACCCGGTGATCTCCACCATGGCCGACCAGCGCGACGTCGTCGCGGGGGAGCGGGACATGGGCGGCACGATGCGGCTCGGCGCGTACCCGGCCAAGCTGCGCGCGGGTTCGCAGGTGGCGGCGGCCTACGGCGAGACGGAGGTGTCCGAGCGGCACCGCCACCGCTACGAGGTGAACAACGCCTACCGCGAGCAGCTTTCCCAGGCGGGCCTGGTGTTCTCCGGTACCTCACCGGACGACCGGCTCGTCGAGTTCGTCGAGCTGCCCGCCGACGTCCACCCGTTCTTCGTCGGCACGCAGGCGCATCCCGAGCTGAAGAGCCGCCCGACGCGCCCGCACCCGTTGTTCAGCGCGTTCGTCGGCGCCGTGGTGAAGTACCGCACCGCGGACCGGCTCCCGGTCGAACTGCCCGAAACCCCCGTGGTCGCGCGATGAGCGGTGACGACCGCAGGGAGGAATCGCTCCAGGGACACAGCGAACCGGGGACGCACGAGTTCACCGTGGCCTCCAGCGAGGTCGTCCACATTGGACGGGTCGTGGGGCTCAGGGTGGACGAGGTCGTGATGCCGGGCGGGGAGACCGCCCGGCGCGAGGTCGTCGAACACCTTGGTGCGGTGGCGATCGCCGCGCTCGACGACGACGGCGCGCTCACGATGATCCACCAGTACCGGCACCCGGTGGGCAGGCGCCTGTGGGAGCTGCCCGCCGGGCTGATCGACCACACCGGCGAGGATCCGGTCGACGCCGCGCGCCGCGAGCTCGTCGAGGAGGTCGGGCTGAGCGCGAAGCGCTGGGACACCCTTGTCGACGTGGCCGCGTCGCCGGGGTTCACCGACGAGGTGGTGCGCGTGTACCTCGCGCGCGAACTGTCCGATGTGGACAGGGAGGTGCTTGGCGAGGAGGAAGCGGATCTGGTGGTGCGCATGGTGCCGCTCGCCGAGGCGGTGCGGATGGCACTGGCGGGCGAGCTCGTCAACGGCGCCACCGTCGGCGGCGTGCTGGCCGCGCACGCGGCGTTGTCCGGTGCCGGCCAGCTCCGCCCGGCGGACGCGCCGTGGCGCGATCGGCCCAGCGCGTTCGCCCGGCGGACCGGCCGCTGAGCGCACCGCACGGCACAGGAGCTGTCGGGACGGCGCCGGTCACCCTAGAGTGTCGGCGTGGCGGACGGTGTCGAAGTGAGCGCGGTGGTCGCCGCCTATCTCGACCACCTCACGGTCGAACGCGGCACCGCGCGCAACACCCTGGACGGCTACCGGCGTGACCTGCGGCGCTACGCCGAGCACCTGGCGGGATCGGGCGTCACCGACTTCTCCCGGGTCACCGAGCGCGACATCACCGCGTTCGGCGCGGCGCTGCGGGAAGGCGACGGCGAGCACCGCCCGCTCGCGGTGTCCTCGGCCGCGCGGGCGCTCGTCGCGGTGCGGGGCCTGCACCGGTTCGCGCACGTCGACGGCATCACCGAGGACGATCCGGCCCGCGAGGTCCGCCCGCCCGCCGCGGCGAAGCGGCTGCCGAAGGCCCTGCCCGTCGCCGATGTGCTGCGCCTGCTCGACATGCCGCCGCCGGACGGCGACCGCGCGCTGCGGGACAGGGCGCTGCTGGAACTGCTGTACTCCAGCGGCGCCCGGATCTCCGAGGCGGTCGGCCTCGACCTCGACGACATCGACGCGGACGAGCGGACCGTGCTGCTCGACGGCAAGGGCGGCAAGCAGCGCCTGGTCCCGATCGGGCGGCCCGCCGTCGAAGCCGTGGACGCCTATCTCGTGCGGGCGAGGCCGGCGCTGGCCCGGCGGGGGCGCGGGAGCCCGGCGGTCTTCCTGAACGCGCGGGGGAGCCGGTTGTCCCGGCAGAGCGCGTGGCAGGTGCTCAAGACCAACGCGGAACGCGCCGGGATCTCGGCGAGCGTGTCGCCGCACACGCTGCGTCACTCGTTCGCGACCCACCTGCTGGAAGGCGGCGCCGACGTCCGCGTCGTGCAAGAGCTGCTGGGACACGCTTCGGTGACCACGACGCAGGTGTACACGCTCGTCACGGTGAACACGCTGCGTGAGGTTTATGCGACCGCGCACCCCCGCGCGTTCGATTAGCGCAGGAGGACCTGCCTGTGTTCGGCGAGCCGCTTTGGTGGGGCACCCGAGCGCGAATAGGCTGCCGGAGACCCGCCGAACGAGGAGCTTTCTCGCCATGTCGACACCTGAGGTCAACGCAGCCAGGTCGGCCGCGCAAGCGGGTTCCGCGGCCGCAAGCCTGAGCACGGCGAAGATTGCCACCGAAGACAGGAATGCCGACGAAGACGTGACGGAAGTTCTGGACGCCAAGGCGAAGGAGAAGAAGCTCGGTCCGACGGGCCGCCCGTGGCGGGCGATCCCGGAACCGCCCATGCTCGACCGGCACGGCCCGGCGACCGTGCTGGCGATGTGCAACCAGAAGGGCGGGGTCGGCAAGACCACCTCCACGATCAACCTCGGCGCCGCGCTCGCCGAGTACGGGCGGCGCGTGCTGCTCGTCGACTTCGACCCGCAGGGCGCGCTGTCCGTCGGGCTCGGCATCCAGCCGCACGAGCTGGACCACACGGTCTACAACGTGATCATGGAGCGCTCGGTGAGCATCACCGACGTGCTCCGGAGCACCCGCGTGGAGAACGTCGACCTGCTGCCGAGCAACATCGACCTGTCCGCGGCCGAGGTCCAGCTGGTCGCCGAAGTGGGCCGCGAACACACGCTACTGAGGGTCCTTCGTCCGGTGATGGACGACTACGACTATGTTTTGGTCGACTGCCAGCCCTCGCTGGGGTTGCTCACGGTGAACGCACTGACCGCTGCGGACGGCGTGGTCATCCCCCTTGAGTGCGAGTTCTTCAGTCTGCGCGGCGTCGCGCTCCTGATCGACACCATCGAGAAGGTGCGTGAGCGCCTCAACCCCAAGCTGGACATAACGGGGATTCTCGCGACCATGTTCGACCCGAGAACCCTGCATTCGAAGGAGGTCATGGCGCGCGTGGTGGAGGCATTCGGGGAGACCGTGTTCGACACGGTCATCAACCGCACCGTGCGATTCCCGGAGACCACGGTGGCCGGCGAGCCGATCACCCGGTGGGCTCCGAAGTCGGCCGGCGCGGCGGCGTACCGCGCGCTGGCCCGCGAGGTGATCGCCAGGTGAGCAGGCGGGCCTCCCTTCCAGGGGCTTCGGAACTCTTTCGCCTGACGGGCAGCAGCCCCGCGTTCGACACCGAACCCGCGCCGGAACCACGCGAGCAGCCGAGGCAGGCGCCGAGCGCCCGCAAGAGCTCGCTCCCGGACAACGGCGCGGCGCGGCGCGGCTCCGGACGGCAGAAGCACGACGCGAAGATCACCGTGTACGTCTCCGGTGACGAGCTGCTCGCGATGGAGCACGCCAGGCTGGCGTTGCGCGGTTCGCACGACCTCGTCGTCGACCGGGGCAGGCTGGTGCGCGAGGCGGTGGCGGTGCTGCTGGCGGACTTCGACCAGCACGGCGAGGAGTCGGTGCTGGTGAAACGGCTCCGTGACGGCGGGGTCGGCGACGTCGGCGGCCTCGGCACGGAACAGGCCGAGCGCAACTGATGGACCCCACCGAACTGGCCGGGGAGCCCGATCCCCGGCCGGAGTCGGTCGGGGAGGACACCGCGGCCGCCGAACCCGCCGATCCCGAGCCCGCCGGGGAACCGGCGGACGGGGATCCGGCGCCGGACGACGGCTCGTCGTCGAAGTTCAAGGTCCGGCTGGCCAACTTCGAAGGCCCGTTCGACCTGTTGCTGCAGCTGATCTCGCAGCACGAGCTGGACGTCACCGAGGTCGCGCTGCACCAGGTCACCGACGACTTCATCGCCTACACCAGGGCGCTCGGCGCCGAGTGGGACCTCGACGAGACCACCGAGTTCCTCGTCATCGCGGCGACCCTGCTCGACCTGAAGGCCGCGCGGCTGCTGCCCTCGGCCGACGTCGAGAACGAGGACGACCTCGCGTTGCTCGAGGCCAGGGACCTGTTGTTCGCGCGCGTGCTGCAGTACCGCGCGTACAAGCAGGTCGCCGCGTTGTTCGCGGAGCTGGAGGCGGGCGCGCTGCGCCGCTACCCGCGGTCGGTGGCGCTGGAGGAGAAGTTCCTCGGCCTGCTGCCGGAGGTGATGCTCGGCGTCACCCCGGAGAAGTTCGCCGAGATCGCGCTTTCGGTGTTCCGGCCGAAGCCGCCGCCGACGGTTTCGCTCGACCACCTGCACGCGGGCAAGGTCTCGGTCCGCGAGCACGCGGCCGTGCTGCGGCTGCGCCTCGCCGAGGCGGGCAACCTGACGTTCGGCGAGCTGGTTTCGGACTGCGAGCACACACTCGAAGTGGTGGCCAGGTTCCTCGCGCTGCTGGAGCTGTACCGCGAGTCGTCCGTCCACTTCGAACAGGAGGCGGCGCTGCAGGAACTGCACGTGCGATGGACGGGCGGTTCGGTGGACGATGCGAAGGCGGCCGCCGACGCCGACCGCGACCGGGCCGTTGTCGAAGAGGAGGAGTACGGGTGAGCACGGACGACGAGGCCGCGCCGGTCGTCGACCTGGACGCGCTCCAGACCACGCGACCGGACGGCGCCCCACTGGACACAGTGGACAGTAACGATGCGGAAGCATCGGAGGCCGAGGCGGCCGGAACCGAGGCCGGGCACGAGGATTCCGGGTCCGAAGTGGACACTGAGTCCGAAGTGGACGGTGAAGGGCCGGACCTGGCCGAAAGCGGTGACAGCGGGGAAAACGGCGAACCCGAGGACGGCGAGGACCCGGAGCTGGTCGCGGTCGCGAGCTCGCTGCCGGACCTCACCGAGAGCTGGATGCTCGAGGCCGCGCTCGAAGCGCTGCTGCTGGTGGTCGACTCGCCCGCGAGCGAGGAGTCCCTCGCCGACGCGCTCGACCAGCCGGTGCCCAGGGTGACCGAGGCGCTGCGCCTGATGGCGACCCGGTTCACCGAGCGCGACAGCGGGATCGACCTGCGCCGCGTCGGCGAAGGCTGGCGGTTCTTCACCCGCGACACCTTCGCGCCGTTCGTGGAAAAGCTCCTGCTCGACGGCCAGCGTTCGAAGCTGACCAGGGCCGCGTTGGAGACCCTCGCGGTGATCGCCTACCGTCAGCCGGTCACCCGCGCCAGGGTGGCCGCGGTGCGCGGCGTCAACGTCGACGGCGTCATCCGCACCCTGCTCGCCAGGGGACTGATCGAGGAGACCGGGACCGACGCCGAGACCGGTGGCACCCTGTACGTGACGACCGAGCTGTTCCTCGAACGGCTTGGGCTCTCGTCGCTCAACGACCTGCCCCCGATCGCGCCCCTGCTCCCGGAAGTGGATTCGATCGATGACATCTGACCGCGCTCGTACCGACGGCCCCGAAGGCGTGCGCCTGCAGAAGGTGCTTTCCAAGGCGGGAGTGGCTTCGCGTCGTGCCGCCGAGGACCTGATCGCGCAGGGCAGGGTCACCGTGGACGGGAAGACGGTGCGCGAACTGGGCACCAGGGTGGATCCGGCGAGCGCGGTCATCCACGTCGACGGGACCCGGGTCGTGCTCGACGAAACGCTGGTGTACCTGGCGTTGAACAAGCCCCGCGGCGTGCACAGCACGATGGAGGACGACCAGGGCCGCCCGTGCGTCGGCGACTACATCCGGCAGCGCGACGAGCGGCTGTTCCACGTCGGCAGGCTCGACGCCGACACCGAGGGCCTGCTGCTGCTCACCAACGACGGCGATCTCGCGCACCGGCTGATGCACCCGTCGTACCACGTGCTCAAGACCTACCTCGCCGAGGTCGACGGGCTCGTGCCCCGCGGGCTCGGCAAGACGCTCAAGGCCGGGGTCGAGCTGGAGGACGGGCCGGTCAAGGCGGACGCGTTCCGCGTCAAGGACATGCAGGCCGGGCGCACACTCGTGGAGATCGTGCTGCACGAGGGCCGCAAGCACATCGTGCGCAGGCTGCTCGACGAGGTCGGGCACCCGGTGCGCAAGCTCGTGCGGACCGCGATCGGCGACGTCCAGCTCGGCAACGGGAAACCCGGCTCGCTGCGCGCGCTGACGCGGGCCGAAGTCGGCTCGCTGCACCGCTCCGTCCAGCTCTAGCCGCCGGAGCCGTCAGGCTTCCGGCACGAGCCTTTCGACCATGGCCGCGACGAGGTCTTCGGCGGGCATCCGCTCGAAGAGTCCGGGCAGCGTCAGGTGTTCCACCATCAGCCAGCTCATCGCGAACTGCAGCAGCACCACGGTGATCCGGTCGCCGGGCAGGCCCGAATCGAGGTGGAAGCGCACGTTTTCGTCGATGTTCGCGCCGATCAGGTCGGTGAGCACCGCGCGGAGCTTCGGCCGCCTCGTCGCTTCGAGGCGCAGTTCGACCAGCGCCAGGTAACCGCGCGGATCGGCGCTGAGGCGTTCGACGAGCTGGTGCAGCAGGACCGCGACGAGTTCGCGGCTCGGCCGTGCCCGCATCGTCTCGGCGAGACCGGACGGCTCGGGCGTGAGGCGTTCGTGGATGTGCCCGCCGATCTGGTCGAACAGATCGTCCCTGCTGGGGAAGTAGTTCGACGCGGTGCCAGGGGGGACGCCCGCTTCGGTGTCGACGGCGCGGAAGGTCAGCCCGCGCGCGCCTTCGCGGGCGAGCACTTCGATGGCCGCGTCGATGAGCGCCTTGCGCCGCGCCGGATTCCCCCGCATGCCGACTCCCTCCGGAAAAAGGACTTGCAACCACTACGGACATAGTACTACAACTGTAGTTGTTCAGCGAGACACGAGGAGGACCCCATGCGAAAGCTGACCTATCTGGTGGCGGCCACCCTGGACGGGATCATCGCCGCGCCCGGCGGTGGCAACCCGGCGGGCCCCGACGGCTTCTTCGTCGCCGAGGGCGACCACATGCAGGGGCTCTTCCGCGACTACCCGGACATCGTGCCGGGTTTCGCCCGCGAGGCAGTGGGCATCGGCGGCCCGAACAAGATCTTCGACACCGTCCTGGAAGGACGCGGTTCGTACGAGATCGGGCTCGCCGAAGGGATCGCCGACGCGTACCCGCACCTGCGGCACTACGTGTTCTCGACGACCATGACCGCCACCGAGGATCCGGCGGTCGAACTGGTGGCGGGCGATCCCGTGGAGAAGGTCCGCGAGCTGAAGCGGGAAGACGGGCTCGGGATCTGGTTGTGCGGCGGCGCCGGGCTCGCCCAGTCGCTGCGCGAGGAGATCGACGAGATCGTGCTCAAGCTCCACCCGGTGGTCGCCGGGGCCGGGATCCCGTTGTTCTCCGGCGGGTTCTCCCCACAGCGGTTCGCGCTCACCGGCACCACCGCGTACGACAGCGGGGTGCTGCACCTGACCTACGCCAGGACCTGAGCGGGGGCCGTGCGCAACGCGGGGGCGAGTGCGAAGACGCACGAGGTGAGCACGACGGCGGACGCGAGCGCCCAGTGCAGCCCGACCACCCCGGCGAGTGCGCTGATCAGCGCGGGCTCGACGAGGAAGCCGATATAGCCGCAGGCGGCCACCGCGGCGACCGCCTTGCCGGGCGAGTCGGCTTCCTTGCGGCTCGCCGTGCTCCAGGCGATAGGCACGATCCCGGCGACGCCGATCCCGATCACGGCGAAGCCGAGCAAGCCGACGGCGGGCACCGGGACGGCCAGCACGAGCGCGAAGCCGAGCACGGCGACCGCGGTGGCCACGCGGACGAACCGCACGCCCCCGACGCGCGCCACCACGCGGTCGGTCACCGCGCGCACCGTGATCATCGTGAGGGAGAAGGCGAAGTAGCCGAGCGAGGCCAGTGCGGGCGTGGCGTCGGTGACGTCGGCGAGGTACACCGCGCTCCAGCTGTTGACCGCGCCCTCGGCCACGAACGCGCAGAACGCGATCGCCCCGAGCGGGAGCAGCGCGCGGCTGGGCAGGGCGAAGGCGGCTTCGCCCTGCCCAGCGTCCGCGCCGCGGAGGAAGCGTGTCACCGCGGCCCACAGCGCGATCGCGAGCAGTACCGCGCCCGTGCACGAGAAGTGCACGGGCACCGGGACGTGCCAGGTCTCCATCAGCGCGTCCACACCGGAGCCCGCGAGTCCGCCGAGGTTCCAGAACGCGTGGAACCCGGCGAAGATCGGGCGGCCGTAGCCCGCTTCCACCCGTGCCGCGTGGGAGTTCATCGCGACGTCGAGCACGCTGTTGCCGACGCCGAGCACGACCAGCGAGGCGACGAACAGCGGCAGGTCCGGCGCGAACGCGACCAGCGGCAGGCCAGCGCACAGCACCGTCGCGCCGAGCAGGACGGCGGCCCTGCTGCCGATCCTGGTGATCAGCGCGCCCGCGCCGAGCAGGGCGACCACCGAGCCCGCCGCGAGCCCGAACAGGCCGACGCCCAGCTCGCCGGTGCTGAGCCCGGCTTGCGCCTGCACGGACGGGATGCGCGCCAGCCAGGTCCCGAACGCGGCGCCGCACACCGCGAACACCACGGACACCGCCCAGCGCGCCTGCTTCAGCTCCCCAGAGATCACTTCGCCACCGTACCGACGCGCGGCGCTCGTTTCCGCTTTGGTTCAGGGGCAACAAAAAACGGTCAGGCGGTGGGGACGGGTTCCGCGAGGCCTTCCAACGGAGGAGCGAGTTCACGCCGCCTGAATCGCACACTGCCGACGAGTCCGCGCCGCCGCAGCCACGGTTGCCAGGCGAGCATGCCGAGGTGCAGCGCGAACAGGTGCCCCGCCAGCGTGACCACATCGGACAGCGCGCCGGGCCGGCCGGTCACGTAGACGAGCAGGACCACGGTTTCCGCGGTGAGCACGGCCCACCGCCGCATCGGCGGGGCGACCAGTGCCACCAGCGCGCCCGCGGTGGCGAAGAAGCCGTAGCTTACGCCGACGTCGACCCAGCGCGCGTCCTGCGCGGTCAGCGCGCCCGCGCTGACCGACCACATCACCGGCAGCTCGGTCGCCAGCGTCGCCAGCACGTGGCCGCTGAAGAACACCGCGGCCGTCCACAGTGGACCGATCCGGCGTTCGAGCGGCGCCACCGCGATCGTGAAGATCACCAGGTTGACCAGCCACATCGCGTCGGCGAGCCACAGCGCGCTGGTGAACAGCGTGAGGAGCGGGCGGTGCCACAGGTTGTGCGCGTCGGTGCTGGACAACGCGAGCAGCTTCGAGGTCAGCGACGGGTCCGCGGTGTGCAGCACGATCGTCGTGCCGAGCAGGACCACGAGGTAGCAGAAGGTGAACGGCGTCGTCGACGGCCGGGGGAGTGCGGCGAGGGCGCGGGCCAGCGGTCTCGGCACGTCGTCTGCGATCACCTGGTCAGTCTGCTCGGGCACCCTGGCAGTCTGCCTGGTGCCAGCTGTGAGTTCGCTGTGATCGTGAACGCGTGTGCTCGGCGACGAACATTTCCATCGCTTCGCGCACACCTTCGGTGTCTCCGGTGGTCACGAGGTCGAGCAGCAGGCCCCGCGCGGTGGCGAGGCCGAGCCTGGCGCGGGTGCGCACGGCCGCCTCCTCGACCCCGAGCCGCCGCAGCAGTTCGGAAACCGGTTCGAGCCAGTCGTCGATGATCCCGTCGAGCAGGCCGGTGGTGCCCGCCCTGCCCTGCAGCGCTTGGCCGTAGAGCTCGAAGAACAGCCGCTGGCTCGGCCGCAGCGCCGGATCGGTCAGCACGTGCCAGAAGCGGAGCGCGATCTCGTCCGGCGGGAGGTCGTCGTCGAATTCGAGCGTGCGGAGCGCGTCGCGCATGCGGCGTTCGACCTCGCGGGCCACCTCGACGAGCAGGCCCTCCTTGGAGCCGAAGTGGTAGATCACCATGCGGTGGCTGGTGCCGAGGTCCGCGGCGAGCGCGCGCAGGCTCCGGTCGCCGACACCGGTCTCCGCGAGCTTGTCCACCGCGGTCGCGAGCAGGGTCGCGCGCGCGTCGGCCGGCATCGATCGCCCCCTTGTCAGTCGTCTGAACCAGATGGTACATGTACCGCATGGTTCAGAGAATTTCGGCGCGCGGGAGAACCGACGCGCCGCCATCCGTGGTGTACGCACTGCTCAGGGACGGCGCGAGCTGGCCGCGATGGTCACCGCTCGGGTCGTTCACGCTGCTGAAGGAGGCGTCGGACGGCGACGAGGGCCTCGGCGCGCTGCGCCAATTCCGCACCGGGCGCACCACGTCCTGCGAGGAGGTGGTGGAACTGGTGCCGGACCGCCGCTTCTCCTACGCGCTGAAATCGGGCCTGCCGCTGCGCGGCTACCGGGCCGACGTGGATCTCACCGCCCTCCCCGAAGCCGAAGGCGGCGGCACGGAGATCCACTGGCACTCGACGTTCCGGCCGAAGGTACCCGGTACCGGCTGGTTCTTCCGGCGAGTGCTCGGCCGGTTCCTCGTGCGCATGGTCGACGGGCTCGTCGCGTACACGGCGGGTAAGCGCGAAGCGGAGGACCACGCGCAATAAGGTTGCCCGCATGGCGGTACGACGAGGGGCGACGGGGCGCACCCAGGAAGAGCGCAGCGCGGCGATGCGCCAGCGCCTGCTCGACGCCACGATCGACTGCCTCGTCGAGTTCGGCTACGCGGGCACCACCACGACCAGGGTCGCCGACCGGGCCGGGGTCACCAGGGGCGCCCAGGTGCACCACTTCCCGACCAAGACCGACCTCGTGACCTCGGCGATCCGGCACCTCGCCGCGAAGCGGACCGAGGTCGCGATGGCCGAGCTCGACCGGCTCAAGGCTTCGGCCGACCCGATCGGGGACGCACTGCAACTGCTCTGGGAAATGCACCAGGGGCCGGTGTTCTCCGCGACCGTCGAGCTGTGGGTGGCCTCCCGGACCGACCCGGAGCTGCGGGAGCAGATGACGCTCGTGGAGCCGATCGCCACCGGAAGCCTCGTGGACTTCGGCAAGGCGCTGATGCCGGAGTACGCGGCGCACCCGGAGTTCCTGCACGCGGTGTACACCGCGATGGACATGATCAGGGGCATCCTCATCGCGAGCTGGGCGACGCGGGACGAAGCCGAGCTGACCGCGCGCTGGCACCGCGCGCGGGGGCACCTGCGCATCCTGTTCACCGCGCTCATGGAGTCCGAAAACTCCGGCCTCAGCGCGTGACGAGGCCCGCTTCGAGGGCGAGCAGCCCGGCCTGGGTGCGGTTGGCGCAGTCGAGCTTCACCAGCATCCGCGACACGTAGCTCTTCACCGTCGCCTCGGACAGGTGCAGCTTCCCCGCGATGTCCGCATTGGACAGTCCGCCGCCGAGGCAGCCGAGCACCTCGACCTCGCGCTCGGTCAAGGCCGCGGCGCGGCGCTTCGCGGCCTCCGCGCGCAGCGAGCTGTCCGACGACGCGGCCACCAGCCGCCGCGCCGCTTCCGGCGACAGCACGGTGTGCCCGTCCGCGGCCACCCGCACCAGCCCGATCAGGTCCTCCGGGGGCGTCGACTTCACCAGGAAGCCCGCCGCGCCGCCGCGTAGTGCGCGGATGACGTAGTCGTCGGCGTCGAACGTGGTCAGTGCGACGACCGCGGGCGCCTGCGGGAGCTTCGCGATGCGCTCGATCGCGGTCAGCCCGTCCACGCCCGGCATCCGGAGGTCCATCAGCATCACGTCCGGCCGGTGCCGCACGGCCGCTTCGACGGCTTCGGCGCCGTCCTGCGCCTGCGCGACCACCTCGATGTCGTCCGCGGAGCCCAGGATGGTGCGCAGGTGCGCGCACACCATGGGCTCGTCATCGACGACGATCACCCTGATCATGACGCGCGCTTTCTGCCGTCGGGACGTAGGCCGGAAGTATCGCATCGACGCGGTAGCCGCCGCCGGGGGAGTGCCCGCTGTGCAGGCTGCCGCCGATCAGCTCGACGCGCTGGCGGAGGCCGAGCAGGCCCGCGCCGGAGCCGCTCGCGGCGAGCACCGGGTCGGGTGGCCGCGACGGCGCTTCGTTGACGACGCTGATCCGGAGCCCGTCGGGCAGGTACCGCAGCAGGACCAGGGTCGGCGAGCCCGGCGCGTGCTTGCGAATGTTGGTCAGCGCCTCCTGCACCACGCGGTAGGCGGTGCGGGAGACCGTCGGCGACACCGATCCGCGCTCGCCCTCCACCTGGTAGGTCACCGGGGTGCCCGCGGTTTCGGATTCCGCGACGAGCGCTTCGAAATCGGACGGGTCGTCCGGTGGCGAGCCGTTCTTACCCGGTCGCACCGCGCTGATGGCTTCGTCGCCGCGCAACACCCCGACGAGATCGCGCAGTTCGTCGAGCGCCTGGGTGCCCGCCTGCCGGATGTCCTCGGCGGCGGTGCGGACCTTCGCGTCGGTGGTGACCACGCCCAGCGCGCCAGCCTGCAGCACCATCAGGCTCAGCCGGTGGGTGACCACGTCGTGCATCTCGGCGGCGAGGTGGCGGCGTTCCTGCGCACGCGCGCGCTCGGCGAGCAGCTCTTGTTCGCGTTCCGCCCGTTCCGCGCGGTCCCGCAGCGAGTTCAGCAACTGGCGCCGCGCTTGGAAGTACATCCCGGTGAGCGCGGGCACCACCGTGGCGAGCAGCCCGAACGGCGTCGTGCTCCAGCTCGGCGCCCACGGCCTCGACGCGAACACCGCGAGCACCCCGGCCAGCACCAGCGCGGTGCGCCGGTCGAGCAGCCGGGGCAGCTGGGTGGCGACCGCGGGAACCGCGACCGGCACCGTGGTCAGCGTCAGCGGCACGACCGGTTTCAGCAGTCCCGGCGAGAACAGGTCGGAGGCGAGCCACCCGGCGGAGATCGCGATCATCAGCACCGAGACCGCGATCGGATACCGGATGAGGAACAGCAGCGCGCAGTCCGCGGCCAGCGCGGCGATCAGCCACGCGTGGGGGCCGAGCCAGCCGGTGGTGACCGGGCCCGCGACGAACAGGGTCACGTCGAACAGGGCGAACAGGACCACCGCGCCCGCGACGATCCACCCGTCGTGGCGGCGGGGCCACAGCGGGAAGCGCACGGGGTAGCGCGGCAGGAACTCCGTCACGCGCCCACGGTAGCCACGAGGGCCCGGTATCGCTGACGGTTGCCGCCTCCGGGTGACGCGGTCGCAACGAAAGTTGCTGCCCTCGTGCCGATACCCGACTTTCGTGGATTCGATCGTCCTCGTTGGCCGCTGTCGGCGAAGGCCCGCGATCGGCTGGAATTTGCCGCAGCCGATGGAAAAAGGGGAGTGGCTGAACGTGGTTTCCGTGGACGCGACAGAAACCGATCACCTCGAACGGGAGGTGGCCCCGGGTGTCCCGCCGTTCGCGCGGCTGCCGGTGCTGGTGATCGCGGGCCTGGCCGGCGCGCTGCTGGTGTGGACGAGCACCCGCTACGGCCACGGGTTCGACGAGGTGTACTTCCTGATGGCGGGTCGAGATCATCTCGACTGGGGGTATTTCGACCAGCCGCCGCTGGTGCCCGCCCTAGCCGGGGCGCTCGATTCGCTCTTCCCCGGCTCGCTGCTCGCACTGCGGTTGCCGACCGCGCTCGCCGCGATGGCGGGCATCGTGGTGACCGCGCTCATCGCCAGGGAACTCGGCGGCGGGCGCGGGGCGCAGGCGATGGCGGCGGGCTGCTACGCGACGTCGGGTGTCGTCGTGCTGAGCCACCTGCTCGGCACCTACACGATCGACCCGCTGTGGTGGACGGTCATCGCGTGGCTCGTCGTGCGGTGGGTGCGGTCGCACCGGGAGGGCCGCGGTGACGACCGGCCGCTGCTGTGGGCCGGGATCGTCACCGCGGTCTCGCTCGAAACGAAGTTCCTGATCCCGGCGTTCTGGGCAGCGCTCACGCTGAGCGCGCTCGTGCTGGGGCCACGGGAGCTGCTGCGCAGGCCGCTGTTGTGGGCCGGGGCGGCGATCGCGGTGGTGGCCACCGTGCCGACACTGCTCTGGCAGGCGGCGCACGGCTGGCCGTACGCGCACATGAGCGATGTCGTGGCGGCCGAGTTCCCCGGGTACGGCCCGTTCTTCCGCGACGGGCTGCTGGGAGCGGGCATCGGCGTCGGCGTGCTGGCGTTCGTCTACGGCCTCGCGCGCCTGGTGTCCGCGCGGCACTTCCGGCCGTACCGGTTCGTCGGCTTCGCGATCCTGCTGACGATCGCCGGGTTCGCGCTCGCCCACGGCCGCTCGTACTACCTGCTGTCGGTGCTCGCGGTGCCGTTCGCGGTCGCCGCGGTGGACGTGAGCCGCCTGCGGCTGCCGTCCTGGTCGCGGGTGCTGGCGTGGCCCGCGTTCGCGCTGTCGGCCGCGGTACTGGCGGCGGGGCTGCCGATCTACCCGGCTTCGGCGGTCGCGGACATGCCCGCGTCGTGGGGCCCGATCCCGCTCGGCTCGGCGATGGCGGGCGGGGAGCTGCCGCAGCAGCAGCTCGGCGAGCTGGTGGCGAAGACCTACGAGGCGCTGCCCCCGGAGCAGAAGGCGCACACGGTGGTGTTCGCCGAGATCTACCCGTTCGCCTCGGCGATCGAGTACAACGGCGCCGGCCGAGGCGTCGGCACTGTCTACAGTGGACATAGAGGGTACTGGTACTTCGGCGCTCCGCCGGAGAGCGCGCGGGACGTGCTCTTCGTCGGCTTCGACCCCGGCAAGCTCGGCCGGTACTTCACCGCGACGGCACCGGTGATCGACGGGCTCGCCTGGCTGGAGACCGGCCGGACCCGGGCGTGGGCCGAGATCTGGCCAACGCTCAGGACCCAGTGAGGGAGAGGGACATGGAGCTTTCGTTGCCGGGCAAGGTCTACCTGCTCGCGCTCAACCCGAAATCGGGGCGCCTTCGCGACCGCCAGCGCAGCGCGTACGCCGTGCGCGCCGCCGCGCTGACGGATCTGGTGCTCTCCGGGCGGCTCGCCGACGACGGCGGCGCGCCGGTGGTGCGACCGCGCGGGTCGACCGGTGACGACGTGCTCGACGAGGTGCTCGGGCAGCTCGTCGAGGGGCGGCCGGGGAGTTGGAAAGGCGCGGTGCGCAAGGGATTCCGCGGCACCCTGCGCGCCGTCGAGGCGCAGCTTGAAGCGTCGGGTGTGGTGGAACCGCGGCGCTCGCGCGTGTTCGGGGTGATCCCGGTGCGTGGTGAGCGGCTGCGCGACACCGGCGCCCAGGACCGGCTCCGGTCCGTTGTGGACGGTGCGCTGCGCGGCGGCGGCGACGTGGCGGCCGTCCCGCCCGCGGACGCCGCGCTGACCGCGCTGGCCGTGCTGGCGAGGGTGAAGGGGGCCGCCACCGCGCGCGAACGCCGCCGCTACTCGGCGCGGCTGGCCGAGCTCGGGGAAAACGCGGGTGCGCCGGCCCCGGCGTTGCGGTCGGTGCTGCGCGCGCTCGACGGGATGCGCGCCGGTGTCGCGAGCAGCGCGTACGGCGGCGGCTGACCCGGAACCTCCACAGTGGACACTGGGGTAGTGCGCTGTGGAGTCCGGGGAAGCCGGTCGAGATCCGGCCCGCGCGCCCGTACGCTCGTGTTCATGCGTACCGCGTTCGGGGCCGAGTTCGCCGTGCCCGAGGGATATCTCAACACGCCGAGCATCGGTGTCCCGCCGTCTTCGGTCGCCGACGCGGTGGCGGCGAGCGTCGAACAGTGGCGCACCGGCGGCGCGTCCGCGCCCGGTTTCGATGCCGCGGTGGCCGCGGCGCGCGCCGCGTTCGCCGGGATCATCGGCGTGGCGGAGGACCGCGTGGCGAGCGGGGCGAGCGTGTCGCAGCTGGTGGGCCTGGTCGCGGCCGGGCTCGCCGACGGCGCGCGCGTGCTGGTCGCCGAGGGCGAGTTCACCAGCGCTTCGTTCCCGTTCGCGGCGCAGGCGGACCGCGGTGTCACGGTCACGGAGGTGCCGCTGGCCGAACTGGCCGCGCGGGCACCGGGGTACGACCTGGTCGTGGTGAGCGTGGTGCAGTCCGCCGATGGCGCGCTCGCCGATCTCGACGCGTTGCGCGCCACGGGCGTCCCCGTGCTGCTCGACGCCACCCAGGCGGCGGGCTGGCTCCCGCTGCGCCTCGACTGGGCGGACTGGGTGGTCGCCGCCGGGTACAAGTGGCTGCTCTCGCCGCGAGGGGCGGCGTGGCTCGCGGTGCACCCGCGCGCGCTCGCGCGCACCCGGCCGGTCGCGGCCAACTGGTACGCGGGCGAAGACCGGTGGCAGAGCGTGTACGGCCTGCCGCTGCGGCTCGCGGACGGCGCGCGCGGTCTCGATCTTTCCCCGGCCTGGCTCGCCCAGACCGGGGCCGCCGTCGCGCTGCCCTACCTCGCTTCGCTCGACGCCGACGCGGTCCGCGCGCACTGCGTCGGCCTCGCGGATCGCCTGCTCGCGGGGCTGGGACTGGCGTCGCGGGGAAGCGCGATCGTTTCGGTGGAGTGCTCACCCCGGGTGGCGGAACGCCTGACCGCGGCGGGCGTCCGCGCCGCGGTCAGGGCGGGGAAGACCCGGTTCGGCTTCCACCTCTACAACACGGACAGTGATGTCGACCGGGTTTTGTCCGCGTTCGGGTGAGGCCGTCCGCGCGGGTGAACTACCGTATGCGCCCGTGGTTGGTGCGCAATTTACTCCGAGACCGGGTGACACGGCCCCGTTGCAGCGGATCCCGGCCGGGCAGGCGGGACCCCAGCCGGAACCGCCCCAGCGGCGGACCGGGTACCTGCTCAAGGGCGCCGGGCTGGTCGCGGTGGCCGTGGTGTCCGGCTTCGTGTGGTGGCTGATCCGCCACGACGGTGACGAACCGCCGTCGCAGGCGCAGGGGGGTGACAAACCCGCGTTCGACTACAAGCTCACCGAAGGGCCCACGGTGGCCAGCGACTGCGCCGCGAACTCCTACGGCGAGGTCAAGAAGTGGTTCGGCGAGCACCAGTGCAAGCGGCTGTCCCGCGCCCTCTACACGGTGACATCCGGCAAGGCGAAGGCGCTGGTCTCGGTGTCGCTGGTGTCCATGCCGTCGCCCGATCTCGCCGCCGGGCTCAAGCAGCTCACCGACACCGACGACGCGGGCAACGTCACCGACCTGGTCAAGGACGGCACCGCGAAGATCCCGAAGGCACCCAAGATCGCGGGCGGCGAGTACGCCTCGAACCAGGCAGGGGCCGAGGTCACGATCGTCGAGGCCGCGTTCTTCGAAAAGCACCAGGACAAGGCGCTCCTGCAACGCATCACCACCGGCGCCCTGCACCTGAACAACAACCTGCGCTGAATGCGTTTTGACAGCCGTCGGCCTGCGTAGCGGTGCGAGCTGCTTGCCCGCTCAAGCGGCTCCGCCACTTATGACACGCGGCCTACTGGGCTCGGTCAGGACTGCGGAGTGCCGGGCAGGGCGGGTGCGCTGGGGTGCTCGCCCGCGGCGACCCGCCAGCGCGTGCACCGGCGCGCCGCCCCGGTGAGGGCGAGTACCGCGAACCCGCGCAGGCCCCGGTCGTCCGTCCGTTCGATGACCCCGCGCCACGCGGTCGCCACGTCGGTCTCCGCGATCGCCACCACCGCCATCGCCGACTTGCCGTCGGTGACCGGTTTCGGTGTCACGTAAGCGGGTTGCGCCGGTTTCGCGGTCACTCCGGCGGAGGCCAGCATGCGCTCGCACGCGTCACGGCGGGCGCGGTGCTCGGCGGCGCTGTCGGTGGCCGAGGCCTGGTACCCGTCCGGCAGGAACGCGGTGACGAGCCCGTACACCCAGATCGCCGCGTGCTCGGCCGCGAGCGCCTCCTGCACCGCGTCGCCCGCCTCGGCCGGTGGCTGCGGCGCGGCGGCCGGATCGACCGTCGCGTCCTCGCCCGGCCCGAGCTGATCGGAGGTCCGCTGCAGCGCGGCGCAGCCCGCGGCGACCGAGGCGACCAGCCCGGCGCGGTAGGCGGGCAGCCCCGGCACGAGATCGGCGGCCTGGCGGCGGGACACCGCGAGCCGCTGCTTCAGCCCGGCCAAGCCCTTGCCGTTCTGTCCGATCGCGCCCGGCCCGCCCTTCGGCTGGTTCTGTCTGTCTATTTCGGACTGCAGCGCGGTCGCGTGCGCGCGGCGGGCGGCGGCGACCTGCTGGGCCAGCGCCGCCTGCTCCGGCGCGGCCTTCGCCGCCTCGTCCGCGGCCGCCGCGTCCGCCTTCGCCTGCTCGGCGAGCGGCACCAGCGGGTCGGGGCCGTCCGCGTAGCCCTTGCCGCACGCGGCGGCGCCGAGACCGATGGGCAGTGCCAACGCCGCGAGCGCGCCCGCGCGCAGCACTTCCCGCCTGGTGCGGGGGTTCCGTACTGAGCTCACGTGCGCCCATCCTGCCAGGCGCGCCCCGACCATCGGCGGAGCCCGGCGGGAACGAGATAAGCTGGCACACCACGCACGCGGGCCGGGACCTCGGCGCGCGTGTGCACGGAAGCTTCAGCACAACCGAAAGAAACGGGAGAGCGCCAAGGTGCCAGGAGAACTCGCCGGGAGGCTCGAGCCCATCGTGGCCGAGGCCGTGACGGACGCGGGTTTCGACCTCGACGCGCTCGACGTCCAGCAGGCGGGGCGCCGCAAGCTGGTCAAGGTGGTCGTGGACGCCGAAGACGGAGTCGGGCTCGACGAAGTGGCCGAGGTCAGCCGCGCGGTGTCGGCGGTGCTCGACGAGCACGAGCACGTGATCGCCGGCGCCTACACCCTCGAGGTGACCTCGCCGGGCGTCGACCGCCCGCTGGTCAAGCCGAGACACTGGCGGCGCGCGAAGTACCGGCTGGTGCGCGTCACCACCACCGGCGGTGCCGAGATCACCGGCAGGGTCGGGTACGCGGGCGAGGACTCGGCACGGCTGCTCGTGTCGGGCGAGATCAGGGACGTGTCCTATCGCGACGTCACCCGCGCGGTGATCGAAATCGAGTTCAAGCAGCCGCCGACCGAGGACCTGAAGCTGCTCGAGGACGACGCCTGCGGCATGATCGACGCCGCCTCGACCGAGCCGAAGGAGGAGTCGAAGTGAACGTCGACATCGCGGCGCTGCGCGCGATCGAACGGGACAAGGACATCCCCTTCGAGACGGTCATCGAAGCCATCGAGACCGCGTTGCTCACCGCCTACAAGCACACCGACGGCCACCAGCCGCACGCCAGGATCGACATCGACCGCAAGACCGGGTACGTCCGGGTGCTGGCGCACACGCTCGCCGAGGACGGTTCGGTCGACGAAGAGTGGGACGACACGCCGGAGGGGTTCGGCCGGATCGCCGCGACCACCGCGCGCCAGGTCATCCTGCAGCGCCTCCGCGACGCCGAGCACGAGAAGACCTACGGCGAGTTCTCCACCAAGGAGGGCGAGATCGTCGCCGGCGTCATCCAGCGCGACGCGCGGGCCAACGCGCGCGGCATGGTCGTGGTGCAGGTCGGTGACATCGAGGGCGTGCTGCCTTCGGCCGAGCAGGTCGCCGGCGAGAGCTACGAGCACGGCAGCCGGATCAAGGCCTACGTGGTGACGGTGTCCCGCGGCAGCCGCGGCCCGCAGATCACGCTCTCGCGCTCGCACCCGAACCTGGTGCGCAAGCTGTTCGCGCTCGAGGTGCCCGAAATCGCCGACGGCACCGTGGAGATCGCCGCGGTGGCGCGCGAGGCGGGGCACCGGTCGAAGATCGCGGTCCGCTCGACCGTGGCCGGGGTCAACGCGAAGGGCGCCTGCATCGGCCCGGTCGGCGCGCGCGTGCGCAACGTGATGAGCGAGCTGGCCGGCGAGAAGATCGACATCATCGACTTCTCCGAGGATCCCGGCCGCTTCGTCGGGAATGCGCTGTCCCCGGCGAAGGTTGTGTCGGTACGGGTCGTGGACGAGCGGGCGAAGACCGCGCGAGTCGTCGTCCCCGACTTCCAGCTCTCCCTCGCGATCGGCAAGGAAGGCCAGAACGCGCGGCTCGCCGCGCGGCTGACCGGATGGCGGATCGACATCCGCAGCGACGCGGCGGGCGACCCCGACGCGGCGCCGGGGGCGGAGGGTGACGAAGGACACGAGGCCAGCCCTCCGCGCGCCGCCGCAACCGGTTCGGCTGAGTGAGGGGCGACCGGCTAGACTCAGGTGTGGTTCGAAGCCCGTTGACGGCGACCGCCCGCACGAAACATCGGGATTCCCCGGTACGCACGTGCGTCGGCTGCCGGAAGCGGGCTTCGATCGGCGAGTTGCTGCGAGTGGTCGCGGTGGACGGGTGCCTCGTCGTCGACGAACGTCGGCGGCTGCCGGGGCGGGGTGCTTGGCTGCATCCCGGGCCGGAGTGCCTGGCCAAGGCCGAACGGCGACGAGCGTTCCCCAGGGCGTTACGGGTTTCTGGGGTGCTCGACGCACGGGCGGTGTCCGCGCGGCTCGCCGCGCACGCCGTGCACGGACCCGGCGGGGGATCTTCCCCCGCCCAGTCGGAAACAAGGAAGCAGGTCGACCCGTCATGAGTCAGCCGTGAAGCTGAAGCCATGAACGCGCGACAGTAGGACGAGGTCTGCGGGTCTGCCGCCGGCCTCCCCAGAATAGGAGTGCTGTGCCAGGCAAGGCCCGAGTACACGAGCTCGCCAAGGAGCTCGGCGTTACCAGCAAAGATGTACTCGCGAAGCTCAAGGAGCAGGGCGAGTTCGTGAAGTCCGCGTCGTCCACCGTCGAGGCCCCGGTGGCCAGGCGGCTGCGCGACGCGCTCGGTGGGAAGACCGGCAAGCCCGGCGGCCGCGGCGCGAAGAAGCCGGCCCCGATGCCGGGCCCGCCGTCCAACGGCGCGACCCCGGCGCCGCCCGCGCCCAAGCCCGCGGCGTCCACCGAACCGGCTCAGGCACCGGCGCCGCAGGCGCCCGCCAAGCCGAGCGGCCCGTCCGCGGTCCCCGGCCCCAAGCCGGGCCCGAAGCCGCCCGCGCCCGCCCCCGCGGCGGAGCCCGCCGCGGCTAAGGCGCCCGCCCCGGAGTCGAAGCCCGCTCCGCAGGCGCCCGCACCGCAGGCACCCGCCGCACAGGCGGGCGGCCAGCAGGGCGCGGTCGTCCCGCCGAAGCCGCAGGGCCCCAAGCCCGCCGGCCCGAAGCCGGGTCCGCGCCCGCCGCGGCCGGGCAACAACCCGTTCGGCGTCGGTGCAGGTTCGCCGGCGCCGCGTCCGTCGGCACCGCGTCCCGGTGGCGGCCAGCAGGGCGGCGGCGACCGGCCGCAGCGTCCCGGTGGCGGCGAGCGGCCCAGCGGTGACCGCCCTGCCCCGCGTCCCGGCGGTACCGGCGGCAACCGGCCGAGCCCCGGCAACATGCCGCCGAGGCCCAACCCGGGCATGATGCCCGGCCGTCCCGCGGGCCGTCCCGGTCCTGGTGGCGGCGGTCGCGGTGGCCCCGGTGGGCCCCGTGGCGGTCCTGGCGGCGGCGGTGCCGGTCGCGGCGGTCCCGGTGGGCCCCGTGGCGGTCCCGGTGGTGGCGGTGGCGGCTTCCGCCCCGGCGGCGGTGGCCCCGGTGGTGGCGGTGGCGGTTTCCGTCCCGGTGGCGGCGCGCCCGCCGGTGGTGGCGGCTTCCGCGGCGGCCCCCGCGGCGGTGGTCCCGGTGGCCGTGGCGGCACCGCGGGTGCCTTCGGCCGTCCCGGTGGTCCCTCGCGCAAGGGCCGCAAGTCGAAGCGGCAGAAGCGCCAGGAGTACATGGACAACATGCAGGCGCCCAGCGTCGGCGGCGTCCGCCTGCCCAAGGGCAGTGGCGAGACGATCCGGCTGCCGCGCGGTGCCTCGCTGACCGACTTCGCCGAGAAGATCGACGCCAACCCGGCTTCGCTGGTGCAGGTGCTCTTCCACCTCGGCGAGATGGTCACCGCGACGCAGTCGGTGTCGGACGACATCCTCGAGCTGCTCGGCGGCGAGATGAACTACAACGTTCAGGTCGTCAGCCCCGAGGAAGAAGACCGCGAGCTGCTGGAGACCTTCGACATCACCTACGGCGAGGACGCGGGTGAGGACGAGGACCTGCAGGTCAGGCCGCCGGTCGTGACCATCATGGGTCACGTCGACCACGGTAAGACCCGCCTGCTCGACACGATCCGGAAGTCGAAGGTGCGCGAGGGTGAGGCCGGCGGCATCACCCAGCACATCGGCGCCTACCAGATCGAGACCGAGCTCGAGGGCAACCCGAGGCTGATCACCTTCATCGACACCCCCGGTCACGAGGCGTTCACCGCCATGCGTGCCCGCGGTGCGAACTCCACCGACATCGCGGTGATCGTGGTCGCCGCCGACGACGGCGTGATGCCGCAGACGGTCGAGGCGATCAACCACGCGCAGGCGGCGAAGGCGCCGATCGTGGTCGCGATCAACAAGATCGACAAGGAGGGCGCGAACCCGGACAAGATCCGGCAGCAGCTCACCGAGTACAACCTGGTGGCCGAGGAGTACGGCGGCGACACCATGTTCGTGGAGATCTCCGCGCGGCAGAACATCAACATCGACGGTCTGCTCGAGGCGATCCTGCTGACCGCGGACGCGGCGCTGGACCTCCGGGCGAACCCGGACATGGAAGCGCAGGGCGTCGCGATCGAGGCGCACCTCGACCGCGGCCGCGGCCCGGTGGCGACCGTGCTGGTGCAGCGCGGCACGCTGCGCGTCGGCGACTCGGTGGTCGCGGGCGACGCCTACGGCCGCGTGCGCCGGATGGTCGACGAGCACAACGTCGACGTCACCGAGGCGCTGCCGTCGCGGCCCGTCCAGGTCATCGGGTTCACCTCGGTGCCGGGCGCGGGCGACACGTTCCTGGTGGTGGACGAGGACAGGGTGGCGCGGCAGATCGCCGAGCGCCGCCAGGCCCGGATCCGCAACGCCCAGAACGCGGCGAAGCGCAAGCGCGTCAGCCTCGAGGACCTGGACTCCGCGCTGAAGGAGACCTCGACCCTCAACCTGATCATCAAGGGTGACAACTCCGGTACCGTCGAGGCGCTCGAAGCCTCGCTGGTGCAGCTCGAGGTCGGCGACGAGGTCGAGCTCAACGTGGTCCACCGCGGCGTCGGCGGGGTCACCGAGAGCGACATCGACCTGGCGACCGCGTCCGACGCGATCGTGCTGGGCTTCAACGTGCGGGCACAGGGCAAGGCGACCGAGCGGGCCAACCGCGAGGGCGTCGACGTCCGGTACTACACGGTGATCTACCAGGCGATCGAAGAGATCGAGCAGGCACTCAAGGGCATGCTCAAGCCGGAGTACGAGGAGGTCGAGCTCGGCAAGGCGGAGATCCGCGAGGTCTTCAAGTCGTCGAAGTTCGGCACCATCGCCGGTTGCCTGGTCACCTCGGGCGAGATCCGCCGCAACGCGCGGGCCCGCCTCATGCGGGACGGCACCGTCGTCGCGGAGAACCTGCCGATCAGTTCGCTGCGGCGGTTCAAGGACGACGTGGTCGAGGTCCGCGACGGGTTCGAATGCGGTCTGACCCTCGGTTCGTACAGCGATCTGAAGGTCGGCGACGTGATCGAAACCTACGAGCAGCGCGAGAAGCCGCGCGTCTGATCGACACGGCGGGGCCGGGGGACGAGTAGTTCCCCGGCCCCGCCGTTCCCCCGTCCGTTCCGATCCACCTCTGATGCCCATGTACGTAGGTGCGCTCGAGCTCGACCTGTTGCTCGGCGACGTCCATTCGCTCAAGCAGAAGCGCTCCGTGGTCCGGCCCGTGGTGGCCGAGCTCAGGAAGCGCTTCGAAGTGTCCGTCGCCGAGGCGGGCCATCTCGACCTGCACCGTCGCGCCCTGCTCGGCGTCGCCGTGGTGGCGGCCGACGGCGCGCACGTGCGGGACGTGCTGGACAGCTGCGAACGGTTCGTGGCCGGGCGGCCCGAACTGGAGCTGCTGACCGCGCACCGGCGCCTGCTCGGGCCGGACGACTGAGTTTTTCACCAGAAAGGGGTGCGTTGTGGCCGACCCGGCACGCGCGCGCAAGCTCGCCAAGCGGATTTCGCAGATCGTCGCGTCCGCGATCGAGCACGAGGTCAAGGACCCGCGCCTGAACTACGTCACGATCACCGACGCGAAGGTCACCGCGGACCTGCACGACGCGACGGTGTACTACACGGTGCTCGGCGAAAGCCTGAACGCGGCACCGGACTTCCCCGGCGCGGCGGCCGCGCTGGAATCCGCCCGCGGGGTGCTGCGCAGCAAGGTGGGCCAGGGCACCGGTGTCCGGTTCACCCCGACGCTGACCTTCGTCGCGGACACCATCCCCGAGGACGCCCAGCGCATCGAGGACCTGCTGGAGAAGGCCCGCCAGGCCGACGCCGAGGTCGCTCGCCGCGCCACCGGCGCCCAGCACGCGGGCGAGCCCGACCCGTACCGGGTGCCGCGCGAAGAAAACGAAGAAAGCGACGAGGCCGACGAACTCGCCGGGCCCGAGTCGCGAGCCTGACCGCACCCGCAACCAGAGCGCGGGCCCAGGCGTCTAACGTCCATGACCGCGTGTCGGGTGGAGACGGTAGGAGCTGGCTGACTTGGGCAACGAGCTGTCCCGTCGCGGGTTCCTGGCCGCGGGGGCGTCGGTGGCACTGGCCGCGGCGGGCTGTTCGGCCGAGACGCCGCAGCCCGGCCCGCCCGCGGCGCCCCCTCCGGTCAAACCGGCGGCGCTGACCGCGGCGGTCACGGTCGAGCGGGTGGTCTCCGCCGCCCGCAACCAGACCGTGGACCTGGTGTTCATGGTGCCGGACGGGGTACCGGCGACGGACCTGCCGGTCTGCCTCGCCCTGCACGGTCGCGGTGCCAACGCCAGGAACTTCCTCACCCTCGGCCTGCCCCAGGCGCTCACCCAGGTGGTGCGGGACGGGACGCCGCCGTTCGCCGTCGTCGCGATCGACGGCGACCACTACTGGGTGGAAACCGAACCGGGCGACGACCCGCAGCGGATGCTGTCCACCGAGCTGCCCTCGTGGCTGGCCAACCGGAACCTCAAGCAGCCGTCGGCCGTGTTCGGCATTTCGATGGGCGCCTTCGGCGCGCTCCGCTACGCCCGCGATCACCGCGACCTGCGCGTCGCGACGGCGTGCAGCCCCGCGTTGTTCACCAGCTGGGGCGATGCCAAGGCGCGCAAGGTGTTCAAGACCCGCGAGGAGTGGGAAGCCAACGAGCCGCTGCTCCACCTCGACGAGCTGAAACCGATGCCGCTCGGGGTCTGGTGCGGCAACGGCGACCCGTTCGTGAAGGCCGCGCGCAAACTCGCTCAGGGCGCGGCCCCTGCCGAAAGCGCGTTCGCGCCGGGCGGGCACACCGACAAGTACTGGAAGCAGGTCATGCCCGACATCCTGGCGTTCACCGGCAAGCACTTGCGCCGTTAGGGTTTCGTGGCGACGATCAGGTCTCGCAGGATGGCCTGGTCGACGCGGTGTTCGAACTCCGCGAACGGTCCATCGTGGACTCGCAGGCCCGCTTTCGCCAGTGTCGCGGCGAGTTCTTCCCGTGGCAGCACGGTGGTGTTCCAGGAAATGCCCATCGCGCCGCCGGGGCGCAGCACGCGCGTCCACACCGGAACGGCGGCGGCGAGCAGATCGCGCGGGCTCCTGGCCAGCGCGGTGCCGCGGTGGCTGCCGTGCTGCACGCCGTACGGGGCGTCGGTGACCACGACATCGGCCGAACCGGGGCGCAGCACCTGGTCGGCGGTGAGCGTGTCGCAGTTGAAGTAGGCGATCGTGCGGGTGTCGCCCGCCTTGTACCGCTCCTTCGTCGCGCCGTAGGTGACGTCGAGCCTGCGCCCGAGGCGGACCTTGTCGCGCCGCACGGTCATCGTCTCCGCGGTGTGCTTGACCCGCTTGGTGCGCAGCCAGGTCTTCACGAAGTGTTCGTAGGACTCGAAATCCTTGCCGTCGACGTCGAGCCCGATCCCGTCGAAGCCGTACATCATGGCCTGGTTGAGCGTGGTTCCCCTGCCGCACAACGGGTCCAGCACGCGTACCCGGTCGCCTGGCGCGGTGCCCGCGGCGAGCAGGGTGACGTTGAGCAGCAGCTTGGTGAACAGCTCGTTGGTCTTGCCCGCGTACTTCTGGATGGTCAGCAGGTCCGAGTCGAACTCGGCGGCGGGGGACAGGCGCACCGGCTTCAGGTACTCGCCGTCGGATTCGAACAACGCGTACAGCGCCGAAAGGTTCGACAGCAGCGCGATGTCCTTTTCGGACAGTGGTGCCGGGGTGGAGAACGTCACGTAGCCGACGCCGCCGAGATCGCGTTCGCCGACCTCGACCGGCTCGGCGCTCAGCGCGCCGCCGAACACGGCCAGTTCGGCGCGCAGCAGTGCGGGCGAGGAGTCGGCGTAGACCCGGTTGGCGGACGGGTAGACGAGGATCGCGTAGTCGGGCATCGCCGGTGAGCGTAGCTTGCCCGCATGGGAACCTCTCTCCAGCACGACATCGAGCAGGCCGCCGCACTGCTGAGGACCGCCACCGACGTGACCCTGCTCGCGCACGTGCGCCCGGACGCCGACGCGCTCGGCAGCGCGCTCGCGCTCGGCCGGGTGCTGCACCGGCGCGGGGCGAAGGTGCGCGTGTCCTTCGGGACACCGGCCGAAATGCCCGAGAGCCTGCGCCCGCTCGACGTCGACGGGCTCTTCACCCCGCTGGACCGGCTGCCCGAGTCCGAACCGCTGCTCATCGCGCTCGACACGCCGAGTCCCGCGCGGCTGGGCGTGCTCGCGGCCAGGGTGGACACGACCAAGGACGCGGGCGGGGAGGTGCTCGTCGTCGACCACCACGCTTCGAACCTCGGCTACGGCACCCGGCACGTCGTCGACGACGCCGCGGAAGCGACCGTCGTGCTGGTGCTGAAGCTCATCGACGCGCTCGGCGAGGAGGTCGACGCGCCGGTCGCCACGTGCTTGTACGCCGGGCTGGTCACCGACACCGCGGGCTTCCGGCTGGCGAAACCGTCGACGCACCACACGGCGGCGCGGCTGATCGAGGCGGGCGCGGACCCGGCCGCGATCGCGCGCGACATCGTCGACGATCACCCGTTCGCCTGGCTGCCGATGCTGTCCTCGGTGCTGTCCACCGCACGCCTCGAACCCGAAGGCGCGCAAGGGTTCGGATTCGTGCACGCGGTCGTCTCGATCGAGGCCGCCGCGTCGGTGCGGCTGGAGGAGATCGAGGGCGTGATCGACGTCGTGCGGTGCGTCCGCGACGCCGGGGTGGCCGCGGTCCTCAAGCCCGCGGGGCCCGCGGGCTGGTCGGTGTCGTTGCGTTCGGCTGGCCGGATCGACGTCTCGATGGCGGCGAAGGCGCTGGGCGGCGGCGGGCACCGGCTCGCCGCGGGGTGCACCTTGCAGGGGACCGCGGACGAGGCGCTCGCCCGCATCCGTGAGGCGTTGGCCACGGCACCGCTGTTGTAGGTCGGGAACTGTCGGACCCGCTCGTTAAGGTCGGTTCCGTGGCAAGCGCGGTGGTGGACGAGCGGGTACCGGCGAAACGGGTTTTCGGGCTGGCGATCCCGGCGCTCGGCGTGCTCGCGGCGGAACCGCTGTACGTGCTCGTCGACACGGCGGTGGTGGGGCATCTCGGCGCGGTGCCGCTCGCCGGGCTCGCGCTCGGCGGCGTGGTGCTCTCCCAGATCTCCACCCAGCTGACGTTCCTGTCCTACGGCACCACGTCCCGCACCGCGCGGCTGCACGGCGCGGGCAGGCGCGGTGACGCGGTCAGCGAGGGCGTGCAGGCCACCTGGCTCGGGCTGGCGATCGGCGTGGTGCTGCTCGTCGCGGGCCAGCTGCTGGCGGGCCCGATCGTGCGCGCGCTCTCCGGCGACCCCGACGCCGCGGCGGCCTCGGTGTCCTGGCTGCGGATCGCGTTGTTCGGCGCGCCGCTGATCCTGGTCACGATGGCGGGCAACGGCTGGATGCGCGGCGTGCAGGACACCGTGCGCCCGTTGCGCTACGTGCTGCTGGGCAACGGGATCTCGGCCGTGCTGTGCCCGCTGCTGGTGTACCCCGCCGGGATGGGCCTGGAGGGCTCGGCGGTCGCGAACGTGGTGGCGCAGCTGGTTTCCGCGTCGCTGTTCGCACTGGCGCTGGTGCGGGAGAAGGTCCCGCTGCGGCCGCGGCCGAAGGTGATGCGGGCCCAGCTCGGCCTCGGGCGCGACCTGGTGCTGCGCAGCCTCGCGTTCCAGGCGTGCTTCGTCTCCGCGGCCGCGGTCGCCGCGCGCACCTCGACCGAGGCGGTCGGCGCGCACCAGGTGGTCCTGCAGCTGTGGACGTTCCTGTCGCTCGTGCTCGACTCGGTCGCGATCGCGGCCCAGTCGCTGATCGGCGCGGCGCTCGGCGCCGGGTCGGCCGGGCAGGCGAAGGGCGTCGCCACCCAGATCACCCGGTACGGCGCGATCTTCGGCTGCGCGTTGTGCGCGCTGTTCGCGGCCGTGTGGCAGGTGCTGCCGCGCGCGTTCACCACCGATCCCGGCGTGCTCGGCGAAATCCCGCACGCGTGGTGGTTCTTCGTTGCGCTGCAACCCATCGCCGGGGTGGTGTTCGCGCTCGACGGGGTGCTGCTCGGCGCCGGTGACGCGGCGTTCCTGCGCACCGCAACGCTGGTCAGCGCCGGGATCGGGTTCCTGCCGCTGATCTGGGTTTCGCTCGCGCTCGGCTGGGGGCTCGCCGGGATCTGGACCGGGCTGTCGCTGTTCATGCTGCTGCGGCTGGCCGCGGTGGTGTGGCGCTGGCGGTCCGGCCGCTGGGCGGTGGTGGGGGCGCCGCCCGCGCGCGCGTGACGTGTGGGCAATCGCACGCGGGTCACGGCTATGTTTCGGCGTTGCTTAGGCGATACAACTGGTGAGGCGGCAACGAAGACGCTCTCGTGACCGCGTCCGCGCCGGGGCTCGACCAGCGCCCGGCCGACGCGGGGTGCACCGTTCCCGCCCTCGTCCCGCCTGGAGGATCTCCGTGTCGCCCCCGCCCGCCAGGGCTTCCGCGAAGTCGTGGCTGATCTGGCTGACCGCCGCCGCCATCTACCTGCTCGCCGTCTTCCACCGCACCTCCTTCGGGGTGGCGGGGCTGCAGGCGGCCGACCGGTTCGGCGTCGGCGTCGCCGCGCTCGGCACGTTCACCGTGCTGCAGGTCGGCGTCTACGCGGCGATGCAGATCCCGGCCGGGGTACTCGTCGACCGCTACGGCTCGCGACGCGTGCTCACCGCGGCGCTGCTGTTCCTCGGGCTCGGCCAGATCCTGCTCGCGCTCGCCACCTCCTACGGGCTCGGCCTCGCGGCGAGGGCGGTGCTCGGCTTCGGCGACGCGCTCACCTTCGTCAGCGTGCTGCGGCTCATCGCGGCGCACTTCCCCGGCCGCCAGTACGCGGTCGTCACCTCCTTCACCACCGCGCTCGGCTACGTCGGCAACCTCGCCGCGACGGTCCCGCTGACGCTCCTGCTCGCCGGGCCAGGCTGGACGCCGACCTTCCTGACCGTCGGCGTGATCACCGTGCTGTACGCGGTGTTCGCGATCCGCGGGATCCGTGACGCGCCAGGGGAAGCGCGGCCCGTGGCGCGCGAACCGGTGGACGTCAAGGCGCTCGGCCGCCAGGTCGCGGGCGCGTGGCGGATACCGGGCACCCGGCTCGGGTTCTGGGTGCACTTCACCACGATGTTCGCGCCGAACGTGCTGACCATGCTGTGGGGCGTGCCGTACCTGGTGCAGGGCCAGGGGCAGCCGAAGGCGACGGCGAGCGCGCTGCTCACCGTGTTCGTGTTCGGCTCGATGATCGGCGGGCCGGTGGTGGGCAGCATCATCGCGGGCCGCCCGTCCCTGCGGATGCCGCTCGTCGGCGGTTACCTCGTCGGCGCGGCGGCGGTGTGGGCGGTCCTGCTCGGCTGGCCCGGCGCCGTGCCGCTGGGCGTGCTGGTGCCCTCCTTCGCCTTCCTCTCGCTCGGCGGGCCCGCGTCGATGATCGGGTTCGCCCTCGCCAGGGACTACAACCCGCTGCACCGCGTCGGCACCGCGACCGGCGTGGTGAACGTCGGCGGGTTCGTCGCGACGACGGTGGCCGCGCTCAGCGTCGGCCTGCTGCTGGGCTGGACCGGCGGCAACTTCCGGATCGCGCTGCTGGCCGTGGTCGCGGTGCTGGCACTCGGCACGGTCCGGATGCTGGTGTGGTGGCGGCGGACGCGCGCGACGCTGTTCGCCGCCGAGGCCCGCGGCGAGGACATCCCGGTGCGCATCACCCGCCGCCGCTGGGACGCGAGGGAACCGGAAGCCGTCCCCGCCGCCGCGTGAGGACGGCCGGATAGGGTTTCGCCCGTGTCCCACCCGAAAGGTCCCCGTCGTCCCCCGCCACCGCCAGGACTCCTGGTCGTCGACAAGCCGCCGGGGATGACCTCCCACGACGTCGTCGCGCGCGTCCGGCGCATCATGGGCACCCGCAAGGTCGGCCACGCCGGCACGCTCGACCCGATGGCCACCGGCGTGCTCGTGCTCGGCATCGAACGGGCCACCAAGCTCCTCGGGCACCTCGCGCTGGACCGCAAGACCTACCTCGCGACGATCGTCCTCGGCTCCTCGACCACCACCGACGACGCCGACGGCGAGCAACTCGCCGAAGCGTCGGCCGACGCGGTCGCCGCGGTGACCGACGAGGCCGTCGCCGCCGGGATCGCGACGCTGACCGGGGACATCCAGCAGGTGCCCAGCGCGGTCAGCGCGGTCAAGGTCGACGGCAAGCGCGCCTATGCCCGCGTCCGCGCGGGCGAGGAGCTCGATCTGCCGCCGCGCCCGGTCACGGTGTACCGGTTCGACCTCCTCGCCGCTCGCCGCGAAGGGGGCACGATCGAACTCGACGCGGTAGTGGACTGCTCGTCGGGCACCTACGTGCGCGCGCTGGCCAGGGATCTCGGCGCCGGGCTCGGCGTCGGCGGCCACCTCGGCGCGTTGCGGCGCACCACCGTCGGCCCGTTCGCGCTCGCCGCCGCGCGCACGCTCGAACAGCTCGAAGAGAAGCCGGAACTGTCCTTTTCGCTCGACGAGGCGGTCGCGAAGGCTTTCCCGCGCCGCGACGTCGGCACCGGGCTCGCCAAGGCGGTCCAATATGGACAGAGGGTGCCGCCGGCCGGGATCGACGGCACCTACGGGGTGTTCGATCCGAACGGCCGCGTGCTGGCGCTCGCCGTCGACGAAGGCGGCGTGGCCCGTTCGGTCGTCGTGCTCAGCCCGGCATAAGGTGTCACCGTGCAGCGTTGGCGAGGGTTGTCGGATCTCCCCGGTGGGTGGGGTCGGTGCGTGGTCACCATCGGTGTCTTCGACGGGGTGCACCGCGGGCACCAGGCCCTGATCCGCAGAACGGTCGAGGTGGCACGGGAACGCGGGCTGCCCAGCGTGGTGCTCACCTTCGACCCGCATCCGTCCGAAGTGGTCCGCCCCGGCAGCCACCCGGCGCAGCTGACCACGTTGCGCCGCAAGGCGGAGCTCGTGGAAGGCCTCGGCGTCGACGTGTTCGCGGTGCTGCCGTTCACCCCGGAGCTCTCGCGGCTGCCCGCGCACGAGTTCGTGCACGAGATGCTGGTGGACAAGCTGCACGCGGCCGCGGTGATCGTGGGGGAGAACTTCACCTTCGGCGCGAAGGCCGCGGGAGACGTCGCGCTGCTGCGCACGCTCGGGAAGCGGTTCGGGTTCGTCGCGCAGGGCGCCGAGCTCCAGGGCGGCACGCTGCAGCCGGACCAGCCCGCCGAGCCCGGGGAGATCACGTTCTCCTCGACCTACGTCCGGTCGTGCATCGACGCCGGTGACGTCGCCGCGGCCGCCGAGGCGCTCGGCAGGCCGCACCGGCTCGAAGGGATCGTCGTGCGCGGCGACGGGCGCGGCCACGACCTCGGCTACCCGACCGCGAACCTGTCGAGCCCGCGGTACTCGGCGGTGCCCGCGGACGGGATCTACGCGGCGTGGTTCACCCGCGCCAGCGCGCCGGACCGGCCGTTGAAGGCCGCCGTCTCGGTGGGCACGAACCCGACGTTCTCCGGCCGTGAGCGGCGGGTCGAGGCGTTCGTGCTCGACGTCGACGAGGACTTCTACGGCCAGCACGTCGCGGTCGACTTCGTCGAGCGGCTGCGGGGCATGGTGAAGTTCTCCTCGTCGGAGGAGCTGGTGGAGCAGATGGACGACGACGTCGTGCGGACGAGAAAGCTGCTCGGCTGAGCGCCGTCCGGTCGGGTGCATCCGGGTGCACGGCTGCCCGAACCGCGCACGCCGGGGCGCGTCACCTGGCAAGATGCCTTTCCGAACGAGATCGGGAGAAGCTGGTAGGGGAGCGGGAGCTGTGGAGGACCACAAGATCGTCCAGCGGAACATCGAGCTGCAGCGCGAGTGGTACGGGGAGCCGCTCGGGGACAGGGTGCGCAGGCTCGTGGTCGCGTTCGACGTGTCGCAGGCGTTCCTGGCCGAGGTGCTCGGCATCAGCGCGCCGATGCTGAGCCAAGTGATGAGCGGGCGGCGGGCGAAGATCGGCAACCCGGTCGTACTGGCCAGGATGATCATGCTGGAGCGCAAGTGCCTCACCCCCGACGTCGCTTCGGGGCGCCGTGAAGCACTGCTCGCCGCGCTCGAAGACGTCCGCGACGCGCGCCCGACGGTGGGCAGGGACAGCTTCCCGGTCGCCGCCGCGGAAACGCCGTCGCCCGGCTCGACCGAGGACGGGGCGATCCTCGTCGCGCTGCGCGAGGTCGCCGAGCACGAGGACCTCGTCGAAGCGGCCAAGCGGCTCGACGACGACTTCCCCGCGATCGCGGACCTGCTCCGCCGTGCCGGGCGAGGCAGGTAAGCCCTGAGCACGTACTTCACGGCGATCCTGCCGCCGTTCGACGTCACCGTGCCGCTGCGGGCGGAGCTGGCGGTGTACCCCGAGTACGGCTCGCTCCAGCAGGGCCTGCGGTGGTCCCCGCCGGACCAGTGGCACGTCACGCTGTCCTACTACGGCGCGCTGCGCGATCCGGACGGCAGGGCGGAGACGCTGCGCACGGTGTTCGCGCAGTGCCGCAGGCCGACGGTCCGGCTCGCCGGGTCCGGCACCTTCGGCAGAGTGCTGTGGCTCGGCGTCGAGGACCTCGGCGAAGGCGATCTCGACCTGCTCGCGGCCCTGGCGGGCGGTTCGGAGCGCGACTACGTGCCGCACCTGACCGTGGCCAGGGCGGAGACCAGGGTCGACCCGGAATGGACACGGCGGTTCCAGCGTTACGAAAGCGCGTCGTGGACCGTGACCGAGGTGGTGCTCCTGCGCAGTGACCCCGGCCAGGGCGGGCCCGTGTACACCGAGGTCGAGCGGTTCCCGCTGACCGCCGGGCGCGGTGGTCCGGTAGTCGGCTGGTAACCTTGCGAACCGGGTCCGGCTGCAGTCCGTGGCGGCCGTGACCGGCTCACCCGGCGGGCGACACCGTCCGGGCCGCACGGCACCGACGGGTGGCGCGGCCACACGGCCGCGATCACCAGAACACAGGAGAGTAAGCGTGGCGCTGTCCACCGACGAGAAGAAGTCGATCCTCACCGAGTACGGCGTGCACGACTCGGACACCGGATCGCCCGAGGCGCAGGTCGCCCTGCTGACCAAGCGGATCACGGGCCTCACCGAGCACCTCAAGACGCACAAGCACGACCACCACTCGCGTCGCGGCCTGCTGCTGCTGGTCGGCCGCCGCCGCAGGCTGCTGAACTATGTGGCCAAGGTGGACATCGAGCGCTACCGGTCGCTGATCCAGCGCCTGGGCCTGCGCCGATAGCACGTTTCGAGGGGGAGTGACCGGTACGGTCGCTCCCCCTCGGTACAAAGAAGACCGAAAACACCGGTCGCGCGTCGCGTCACGAGAACACGTTCGCCGGTCCTCGGTAGTGGTTCCCGGGAGAGGTCCCGGGGGCTTCGATCGAAGACCGGCCTCACTCTCGGGCGTGGGGTAGCCAAGGGCTGGCACCCCGGCGCGACCGCAGAGAAAAAGAGGAGAAACACCCTATGACCGACTCCACCGGAGTCACCGTGCACGAAACCGAAGCCGTGCTCGACAACGGCCGGTTCGGCACCCGCACCGTCCGCTTCGAAACCGGCAGGCTGGCCAAGCAGGCCGCCGGCGCCGTCGTCGCATATCTGGACGAAGAGACCATGCTGCTGTCGGCGACCACGGCGTCGAAGCACCCGAAGGAGCACTTCGACTTCTTCCCGCTGACCGTGGACGTCGAAGAGCGCATGTACGCCGCGGGCCGCATCCCTGGCGCGTTCTTCCGCCGCGAGGGCCGCCCGTCCACCGACGCGATCCTCACCTGCCGCCTGATCGACCGCCCGCTGCGCCCGTCGTTCGCCGACGGTCTCCGCAACGAGATCCAGGTCGTCATCACCGTGCAGAGCCTCAACCCCGAGGACCCGTACGACGTGCTCGCGATCAACGCCGCCTCGGCGTCGACGCAGATCGCGGGCCTGCCGTTCTCCGGCCCGGTCGGCGGCGTGCGCGTCGCGCTGATCGAGGACCAGTGGGTCGCGTTCCCGACCTGGTCGCAGCTGGAGAAGGCGACGTTCAACATGGTCGTCGCGGGGCGCATCGTGGGCGATGACGTCGCGATCATGATGGTCGAGGCCGAGGGCACCGAGCACACGCTCGACCTGATCGCCGCGGGCTCGAAGGCGCCCAACGAGGTGTCCGTCGCCGAGGGCCTCGAAGCCGCCAAGCCGTTCATCAAGGTGCTGTGCGAGGCGCAGCAGCGCCTCGCCGCCGAGGCCGCGAAGCCAACCGGCGAGTTCCCGCTGTACCCGGCCTACGAGCAGGACGTCTACGAGGCCGTCGCGGCGATCGCCAGCGACGACCTGGCCAAGGCGTTGCAGATCCCCGGCAAGCAGGACCGCGACACCGCGACCGACCAGGTCAAGGCCGCCGTGCTGGAGAAGGTCGGCCTCGGCGAAGGCGAAGCCTTCGAAGGCCGTGACAAGGAGATCGGCGGGGCGTTCAAGGCCCTGACGAAGAAGATCATGCGCCAGCGCGTGCTCACCGAGAAGATCCGGATGGACGGCCGCGGCCTGACCGACATCCGCCAGCTCTCGGCCGAGGTCGCGGTCATCCCGCGCGCGCACGGCTCGGCGCTGTTCGAGCGCGGCGAGACCCAGATCCTGGGCGTCACCACGCTGAACATGCTGCGCATGGAGCAGCAGATCGACTCGCTGTCCCCGGAGACGACGAAGCGGTACCTGCACCACTACAACTTCCCGCCGTTCTCCACCGGCGAGACCGGCCGCGTCGGTTCGCCGAAGCGGCGCGAGATCGGCCACGGCATGCTCGCCGAGCGCGCGCTGGTGCCGGTGCTGCCGAAGCGGGACGAGTTCCCGTACGCGATCCGCCAGGTGTCCGAGGCGCTCGGGTCGAACGGGTCCACCTCGATGGGCTCGGTCTGCGCGTCCACCATGGGCCTGTACAACGCGGGCGTGCCGCTGAAGGCACCGGTCGCGGGCATCGCGATGGGCCTGGTCTCCGACGAGGTCGACGGCGAGACCCGCTACGTGGCGCTCACCGACATCCTCGGTGCCGAGGACGCCTTGGGCGACATGGACTTCAAGGTCGCGGGCACCAAGGACCTGATCACCGCGCTGCAGCTGGACACCAAGCTCGACGGCATCCCGTCCGAGGTGCTCGCCGCCGCGCTGAACCAGGCGAAGGACGCCAGGCACACCATCCTCGAGGTGATCGCCGAGGCGATCGACGGCCCCGACGAGATGAGCCCGTTCGCGCCGCGCGTGACGAGCGTGAAGATCCCGGTCGACAAGATCGGCGAGGTCATCGGGCCGAAGGGCAAGATGATCAACTCGATCACCGAGGAGACCGGCGCCGACATCTCGATCGAGGACGACGGCACGATCTACGTCGGCGCGGCGGACGGCCCGTCGGCGGACGCGGCGATCGACAAGATCAACGCGATCGCCAACCCGCAGCTGCCGAAGGTCGGCGAGCGGTTCCTCGGCACCGTGGTGAAGACGGCCGCGTTCGGCGCGTTCGTCTCGCTGCTGCCGGGCAAGGACGGCCTGGTGCACATCTCCAAGCTGGGCAACGGCAAGCGCATCGGCAAGGTCGAGGACGTGGTGAACGTCGGCGACAAGCTGCGCGTGGAGATCGCCGACATCGACAACCGCGGCAAGATCAGCCTGATCGTCGTGGCCGACGAGGACGCGAAGCCCGCCGAGGGTGACGCGCCGAAGACCGACGACGCCGAGAAGGCCGAAGCCAAGTAAGTCCGAACAGGACAGCAGTTCCGCGAAGGCCTCCCGCGCGCGTGTTTTCGCCGCGCGGGAGGCCTTCTCGGTCGGTACGTGAGTTAGGACCCCATGGCGCGTCAGGTTTCCGGGCACGAGCAGCCCGCGGGCAGCACCCGCACGTTAGAGTCCACTTCGGACGGTGCGGTGGTGAAGCGGACGGTGCTGGCCGGCGGGCTCCGCGTGGTCACCGAGCACGTGCCCGCGTCGAGATCGGCCACCGTGGGGCTGTGGGTCGGCGTCGGCTCGCGCGACGAGCAGCCCGCGGTCGCCGGGGCGGCGCACTACCTCGAACACCTTCTGTTCAAGGGCACCGGCAAGCGCAGCGCGACGCAGATCGCCGAGGAGATCGACGCGGTCGGCGGCGAGTTCAACGCGTTCACCGCCAAGGAGCACACCTGCTACTACGCGCAGGTGCTCGACGCCGATCTCCCGCTCGCGGTCGACCTGGTGACCGACGTCGTGTTCGACGCGCTGTGCGAACCGTCCGATGTGGACACCGAGCGCAGGGTCGTGCTCGAAGAGATCGCGATGCGCGACGACGACCCGGAAGACCTGCTGCACGAGAACTTCGTCGGCGCGGTGATGGGCACGCATCCGCTCGGGCGCCCGGTGCTGGGCACCGAAGCCTCGATCGAGGGCATGGCCGCCACGGCGCTGCGGCGCTTCTACCGCACCCGCTACACGCAGCCGAGGATGGTGCTCGCGGTCGCCGGGAACGTCGAGCACACCCAGGTGCTTCGCCTGGTGCGCAAGGCACTCGGCGCTCGGCTGTCCGGTGTGGACACCCCGGTGCCGCCGCGCGCGGGCAGGGCGAGGCTGAACGGCGGCGGCAAGCTGGTGCTGCACACCGACGACACCGAGCAGGCGCACGTCATGCTCGGGATGCGCGCGCTGTCGCGGCACGATCCCCGGCGCTACACCCTGAGCGTGCTGAACGCGGCGCTCGGCGGCGGGATGAGTTCCCGGCTGTTCCAGGAGGTCCGCGAACGCCGCGGGCTGGCGTACCAGGTGTACTCGTCGGTCGCGAGCTACGCCGACGTCGGTCACCTGTCGGTGTACGCGGGCTGCCAGCCGGACCGGCTCGGCGAGGTCACCGGCGTCCTGACCGACGTGCTCGCCGACGTCGCCCGCGAGGGCCTCTCGGACGCCGAGGTCGCGCGCGCGAAGGGGCAGCTGCGCGGCGGTTTGGTGCTGGGACTGGAGGACAGCGCGTCCCGGATGTCCCGTATCGGCAAGCAGGAGCTCAACTACGGCGACTACCACGGCGTCGACGAAACGGTGGCCAGGATCGACGCGGTGACCGCGGACGAGGTCGCCGCGCTCGCGAAAGCGCTGCTGCGCAGGCCCCGCGGGGAAACCGGGGTGGCCGTGTCCGCCGCGGCCGTGGTCGGCCCGTACGCTCACGACGACGACCTTCCCGACGATCTGCACGAGGTGATCGCGTGACCGAAGACCTTCAGCGCGGCGAGGACAAGCCCCGCCGGGTCGGTGTGCTCGGTGCCAGGGGCCGGATGGGCGCACAGGCCGTCAAGGCCGTGGAAGCCAGCCCCGATCTCGAGGTCGTCGCGATGGTCGACGCCGGGGATTCGGTGTTCGAGATCGCCGACGCCGGCGCCGAGGTGGTCATCGACTTCACCCATCCCGACGTGGTGATGGACAACCTGCGGTTCGCCGTGGACCGCGGCATCCACGCGGTCGTCGGCACCACCGGGTTCACCCAGGAACGCCTCGCGACGCTACGCGGCTGGCTCGAGGCGAAACCCGAACTGGGTGTATTGATCGCACCCAACTTCGCGCTCGGCGCGGTGCTCGCGATGCGGTTCGCCCAGCAGGCCGCCCGGTTCTACGAATCGGCCGAGATCATCGAGCTGCACCACAATCGTAAAGCCGACGCACCCTCTGGTACGGCGGCGCACACCGCGAAGCTGATCGGCGAGGCCAGGTCGGCGGCGGGGCTCAAACCGGGTCCCGACGCGACGACGTCCGAATTGGACGGTGCGCGCGGCGCCGCGATCGACGGCGTGGCGGTGCATTCCGTGCGCCTGCCCGGTCTCGTCGCGCACGAGGAGATCCTGTTCGGTGCCGACGGCGAGACGCTGACGATCCGCCACGACTCGACGGACCGCGCGTCGTTCATGCCGGGCGTGCTGCTCGGCGTCCGCACCGTGCCGAAGCGCCCCGGGCTGACGATCGGCCTGGAGAACGTGCTCGAGCTATGAGGGCCCGCAACCTCGCGCTGGTGCTGACCGCCGCGCTGGTGCTCTACATCGTGATGCTCGCGGACCGGGCGATCGCGTTGTTCCGCAGCGGCGAGACCTCGGGGATCCTGCTGGGCGTCGGCGTCATGGTGCTGCCGGTGCTCGGCGCCTGGATGATCGTCGCCACGTGGCGCTCCGGTACCAGGATCCAGCGGCTCGCGCGCAGCCTCGAGGCCGAGGGCGGGCTGCCCGACGTCGAGGACCTGCCGCGCATGCCGTCGGGCCGGGTGGACCGCAAGGCCGCCGACGCCTGGTTCGACGAGCGCAAGGCCGAACTCGAAGCGCACCCCGACGACTGGCGGTACTGGTACCGCCTCGCCTACGCCTACGACATCGCGGGCGACCGCAAGCGCGCCCGCGACACCATGCGCCGCGCCGTAGAACTCGCGAAAACCGCTTAGGGCCGGGGTTTGTCAGCCCTGTGCCGTGAGGTTCAGCGGCACGCACGGGCCAGGCGGCTCCGGGCCTTCCTGGGTGACCTTGGCGCCGGTGCCGCACAGCTCGAAGGGGCCGGTCACGGTATCGGGGATGGGGAAGGTGCCGACGCTCGCGTAGCCCTTGCCCATTTCGACCGGCGTGTTCAGCGTGTTCGGGATCCACGGGTCCTTGTGCTCCCAGTCGCTGTCCAGCGGGACCAGCTCGTACCGCGCCGGTTTGCTCGGCCGGTAGCAGTAGCCCGTCACCAGTTGCGGCGCCAGTGCCTCGATCGAGCAGGTGCTCGCGCTCGCGTTGGGGTAGCGGATGTTCAACTCCTGCAGGTTCAGCTTGGGGAAGCCCGGTCCGTCCGCCGGAGTCACCGCGACGTAGACCACCAGGAACTTTTTCCCGGGGCCGGGGGTATCAACCTGGAACTCCGGCTGCACCGCGGCGGTCATCGCCTTCACGTCGAGCCGTTCGCCGCGGCCCTGTTCGGTCATCGGCGCCCAGGTGAGCACCGGCCCGGGGACCTGGTCGAACGCGGTGTACCGGGACTTGCCCTCGGTGCTCTCCGTCGAGGACGTGTCGCCGGGGGCGGCACCGGTCGAGCCGGTGGACCCGGCGTCGGAATCGGGCTTGCAGGCCGCGCACAGCAGGACGAGGCAGGCGGCGGCGGTGATGAGGGCTCTCGGCGGCACGGTTTCCCCGATCGAGTGACATTTTGACTTTGGATGTCACAGTGTAGGGCGTGATCGCGGCCTTCGTACCCGAAACGCCGAAAATCGGCTTGGCTGTCGCTTGTGGACTCACGGCGACTTCCGCCGGTCATCGGGGACTGCTCCCGGCGTGCTCGCCCTACCGTGCTCGGCACGGATCGAAGGGGAGGGCCGATGCAGGGTGGATCGCGGTGGCGGACGGCTTCGCTGCTCGGGCTGGGCTTGGCACTGGTGGGATGTTCGGCGCCGGAGCCGCCACCCGCCGCTCCGCCAGCCGCCGCCCCGGCGACGCGGGCTCTGGTCGGGTGGTCCGGCGCACTGTGCGCGGCCACCGCCTCGGTCGACGGCTTCCGCGAGAAGGGCAACTCGGCCGAAGCGCTGATGCGCCAGGGCAATCCGATGATGGCGGGCTACGCGGCGATCGGCTACCTCGACCAGATCGCCAGGGATGTCGGAGCCGCGTCGAAGAACCTCAAGGCCGTCGCGAAGTCGGGAGTCGCCGCGGCCGACGCGTTCACCGACGAGCTGGTGAAGACCCTCGACGGGACCGTGACGCGGCTGCCGGCGCTCGGCGACCCGGCGCTCGCGAGCGGCTCGGACGAGCAGAAAGTCGCGAAGGCGAAGCAGGCTTCCGCCGAGATCGACGCGATCGAACCGCAGGTGCCCAGGCTGGCCGCGCTGGCCGGAGCGACACCGGGGCTGATCGCCTCCTACAACCTCGCGCCCCCCTGCGCCCCGGTGCGGCGGCCGGACCAGCCCTCGGCGTCCGAGCCGACCCGGGCCATGGTCGGCTGGTCCGACGGCATGTGCGCGGGCACCAAGACGCTGGCCGCACTGCGGAAGGATCCCCCGGACAGCGCGGCGACCGGCGATCCGCGGTTCGCCGACCTCGCCCGATCGCAGCTGAGCGGCTACCTTTCCACGGCGGGCGTACTGGTCAGCCAGGTGGTGGACCAGCTGGATCCGCTGGCGCCCCTCGGACTCAAGGCGGCCGACGACCACCGGGCGAGCATCCTGGCCGCGGCGCGGGCCGCGACGGCGAAGCTGCCCCCGCCGGGACCGGGCCGCTTCGGCGATCTCGACTCGCTGCCGAACGACCAGCTGGAGGCCAAGGCCACGCAGATCCACGCGGTACTCGTCACGGTCAAGCCCGCCGGGCCGGATCTACCCGGCGTGGTCAGGGGCGAGCCCGCGCTCGCCGCGGCCTACGACCTCGCGCCGCGGTGCGAACCCCTCGCGCCGGTTCCCAGCAGGTGACCGCCGCCGTCGACATCACGCGGAACTCCTTGCCCGGCAAGGAGTTCTCAGAAGTGCAGCCAGCCGGCGAAGGCGGCGGGCGCCGCGGCCAGCGCGCTGAACCGGATCATCCGGCCGGCCAGCCCGGCGACGAGGAAGGTGGACAGCGGCATCCTGACCAGACCGGCGAGCACCGTGGTCGCCATGAACGGCGGCAGGCCGACGATCGAGCTGACGCCGTAGGTGCCGGTCATCCAGTGCGGGTGGCGGTGGCACCGTTCGCGCAGCGCGTCGAGCTTGGCGCGCAGCCACTTCGTCCTGGCGTGCCAGCGTTCGCGGCGCGGTGACGGCGGGCGCTCGCGGTGCAGCCTCGCGTGGAGCTTGTCGTGCAGCTTCCGGGGCAGCTTGATCGAACCCCGCGCCGCCAGGTAGAAGAGCAGCTTCCCGGCGAGCTGGCCCACCGCGACCACTAGGCCGAGCGCCAGCCAGTGCAGCGTCGGCTGGGCCGTGGCGAGCCCGAGCACGAAGACTTCGACGCTGACCACCGGGATCAGCGCGGAGCTGAACGCGACACCGAGTGTCACGCACAGCCAACCGAGCATGCTCGCCTCCTTGTGGACCTCATCCACGCTAGCAGTCCGCCACCCCGGGATCGGTGGGGTTGGCACCCGTTTCCTGGCGGGGGAACGCACCAGAAGATCACCTCGTGGACGGCTCGCCGTCACCTGCGGCTGCGATTCTCGTGAGGTGGCGCAGGATCAGGCCGAGGCACCCGCCCGGCATCGCGAATCCCTTCCCGACCGGTTCTCGGCGCTGTGCGCGGCCGTGGTCCGCGTGCTGCCGTTCGGGCTGAGCCGCTGGATCGCGCCCAACTTCCTCGGCTTCGCCGTCATCAACGGCTTCACCTTCGGCGTCGACCTCGCCCTGCTCACCGCGCTCCACGGCGGGCTCGGGTGGCCCGTGCCGATCGCCATCACGCTGGCCTACCTGTGCGCGTTCGGGCTGAGCTTCGTGCTGAACCGGGCGATGAACTTCCGCTCCCACGCGCCGGTGGGTGGCCAGATGATGAAGTACGCGATCGCGGTCGGGATCAACTACGCCGCGTTCATCCTCGGCGTCGGCAGCGGGCTCACCGCGCTCGGCGTGGAATACCACCTGTCCCGCCTCATCGCGGGCGCCTGCGAGGGCGTGTTCATGTACTCCGTGATGCGCTGGATCGTCTTCACCGACCGGCAGGATGTTTTGTAAGTGGTTTGCGTGGCGGTGCGGGTGGCGGTGCGAGCTGCTTGCCACTCAAGCGGCTCCGCCGCTTACAAAACACAAACCTAGTCGGTCAGTTCGAGGTCGAGCGGTCCGGTGAGGCGGATTTCGCGCACCGTCCGCTCGCCGGTGTCGAGCGTGCGGACGGTGCCGTCCGGTTTCCAGCCCGCGCGGCGGTAGAGCCCGAGCGAGGCCGAGTCGGCCTGCGCGACCCACGCGATGCCCCGTTCGGCGCCGAGCTCCGCCACCGCGCGCGCGGCCGCGGCGAGGAGGCGGCCGCCGTGCCCGCGCCTGCCCCAGCGCGGTTCGACGAGCACGGACCCGATCATCGCGAGCCGTCCGGCGTCCTCGGGCAGCTCGCCCGCCGCGTTCGCCGCGTCCGGCTCCGGTGCGGGGCCGGACACGCTGAAACCGACCGTGAACTCGCCTTCGGTGGCCACGAAGACCCGCGTCTCCGGGTGGTCGATCGCGGCGGTCCACTGCCGTGCCGCGTCGGCCGCGTCCAGCTCGGCGAGCCCGTGCTCACCGAGCAGTTCGGCGTAGGCGGTTCGCCAGGTGTCGCGCTGGATCCTGGTGATCTCGGTGGCGTCGCCGGTGGTGGCGGGGCGGACGTTCGCGGTGCTCACCACGGCAACCTAACGGGCGGCCCCACCGGAATTGTCGGTGGGTGCTGGCACGATGAGCTGATCATGCAGACGATGAGTGTGGCGGCCGCGCGGCGGACGGCGCTGGCCGCGCAAGGTTTCTCGGATCCCCGCCCGGCAGGCGAGCCGACGCGGCGGCACCTGAAGAAGGTGCTTTCGCGCGTGCGGCTGATCCAGCTGGACTCGGTGAACGTCGCGGTGCGCGCGCACTACGCGCCGTTGTTCGCGCGGCTCGGCGCGTACGACCCGGCGCTGGTGGACGACGCGGCGTGGGCGCATTCGGCCAAGCGGCCCCGGATGCTGGTGGAGTACTGGGCGCACGAGGCGAGCCTGATCCCGGTGGAGGACTGGCCGCTGCTGCACTCCGGTGCCAAGCGGCCAGGCTGGTGGCGGAACTACCGGCCCTTGGTGGACGCCTCGCCGGGGCTGGTCGACGACGTGCTGGCCGTGGTCAAGGAACTGGGCCCGATCGGCGCGGGCGGTATCGAGCGCGAGGTCGCCGGGGCGTCGAAGCGCGCTCCCGGCTCGTGGTGGGAGCGGTCGGAGGTGAAGAAGGTGTGCGAGTGGCTGTTCGGCATGGGCACGCTCACCACCGGCACCCGCCGCTCGTTCGAACGCCTCTACGACCTCACCGAACGCGTTGTCCCGCCGGAGATCCACGGCCGCTCGGTGTCCAAAGAGGAGGGTGCGCGCCGGCTCGTCGAGAACTCGGCGACCGCGCTCGGCGTGGCCACCGAAACGGATCTGCGGGACTACTACCGGCTCGGGCCGGAGATCACCCGGCAGGCCGTCGGCGAGCTGGTCGACGGCGGCGTCCTCGAACCGGTCGCCGTCGAGGGCTGGCGCGGCACCGCCTACCGGCACGCGGCGGCCCGCACGCCGCGGTCGGTCACCGGCAGGGCGCTGCTGTGCCCGTTCGACCCGCTGATCTGGGAGCGGGCGCGCACCGAGCGGATGTTCGGCTTCCGCTACCGCATCGAGATCTACGTGCCGGAGCCCAAGCGGGAGTACGGCTACTACGTGTACCCGTTCCTGCTCGACGGCGAACTGGTCGGCAGGGTCGATCTCAAGGCGGATCGCGCCGCGGGCGTGTTGCGCGCGCAGGGCGCGTTCAGCGAACCCGGCACGGACAAGAAGCGCGTGGCGGGCGAGCTCGCCGCCGAGCTCCGGCACATGGCCGACTGGCTGGAGCTCGACGGCGTGGTCACCGGCGGGCGCGGGGACCTCGCCCGCTCGTTGTCCGCGGCGCTCTGAGCGCGGCGGGTTTTCCGTGCCGGGGAAGGGAAGCGGCCGCGGAAAGCGCGGCCACGGCCAGCACCGCGATCGCCCCGGCGCGGAAGCCGGCGGCGGGATCTTCGGCGGTGGCCCAGGTGAGCGCGCCGAGCGCCGGGCCGAGGGAGAACCCGAGGTTCCTCGCCAGCGCGCTCACCCCGGCCGACGTCCCGAACCGGTTCGCGGGCGTGAGGTCCAGCAGCACGGCCGCGTTCGGACCGGCGAACAGGCCCTGCCCGACGCCGAGCAGCGCCAGCCGCCACGCGAGCCCGCCCGGGGTGGCCGAGTCGCCGGTGCACAGCAGCGAGGCCGTCCCGCCCGCGAACACCAGCGCGCCCGCGAACGCGACCCGGCCACTGCCCACCCGGTCGGCGACCACGCCCGCGACGGGTGAGGTGACGGCCATCGCGGCGGAAAGGCACAGCAGCGCCGCCCCGATCTCGCCGGGGGCCGCATTCGCCGTGGTGGCAAGGAAGTAGGGCACCAGGAAGTTCACCGCGCCGACCGCGGCGGTGGCCGAGGTCAGGGCGAGCAGCGCGCCGGGGATCCCCGGCGCCCGCACGAGCGCGAGCACCGGGCGGGACGGGCGCAGCACCGCCCACACCGCCGTGCCCACCGCCGCGACGGCCACCAGCAGCAGTGGCGGTACGAGTCCGGAGCGGCGGCCGAAGAGGTCCAGCGCGAGGAACAGCGCTGCCGAGGCCGCGCCGAGCACCAGCACTTCGGCCAGCATCCCGCGATCCGGTACCGGCAGTCCCGCGCGCTCCCGCGCGATGGCACGCATCCCGCACGCGACGGCGAGCGCCGCCACCGGGACGTTGACCAGGAAGACCGAACGCCAGCCGAAGGCCTCGGTGAGCAACCCGCCCAGCGCCGGGCCCGCGACGCCGCTGAGCGGGATCAGCGTGAGCACCACGGCCATCGCCCGCGCCCGGTGCTCCCGGCGGACCGACCGGCCCACGATCGGCAGCACCGTCACGCCGACCAACGCCCCGAAGAGGCCTTGCAGCACCCGCGCCGCCACGACGAGCGCGAAGCCGGGCGCGAGCGCGATCAGCGCGCTGGCGACGCCGAAGCCGCCGACGGCGAACGCGAACGCGGCCCTCGGGTCGGCGCGGTCGAGCCAGCGTCCCGCGGGCACGCTCAGCGCGAGCAACGGGAGCGAATACCCGAGCAGAACCCATTGCGCCGCAGACGAACCGGCGCCGAGATCGTCGCCGAGCACCGGCAGCACCACCGCGACGATCGTCATGTCGAGCCCGGCGAGCACCACGCCGAGGGAGACCGCGACCACCGCGCCCCACCGCGTCCGCTCCGGTGCCGTTCCGGGCGCGGTCAAGCCGCGGCTCCCGCCCGGACGTGCCGCGCCAGCCGGTCGAGCACCGCGGCGAGGGCGGCCCGCAGGTCGTGGTCGAGCAGCCGGTCGTCCTCGCCGAACTGGCGGAACGCGTGCGGCACCGGGAGCGGATCGCCGACGACGGTCGCGCCCGCGGCGGTGAGCACGCGCGCGAGCTGCTCCTGCGCGCCCGCCGCGCCGCCGGGGCTCGGGCTCGCGCCGACGACCGCCGCGGGCTTTCCGGTGAGCGCGGCGTCCCCGTGCGGGCGTGAAGCCCAGTCCAGCGCGTTCTTGAGCTGGCCCGGCACCGACCGGTTGTATTCGGGCGTCGCGATCAGCAGCGCGTCGGCGGCGTCGATCGCGGCGCGCAGCCCGGCGACGGCGGCCGGGGCGGGCCCGTCTTCGGCGTCCTCGTCGAACGGCGGCACGAGGGCGAGTTCTTCCCACACGGCCAGGTGAACGCCGTCGGCGGGGAGTTCGCGGGTGGCCGCGGCGAGCAGGCGGCGGTTGACCGACCCCCGCCGCAGGCTGCCCGGTATCCCCAGGATGGTGATGGTCATGGTTTCCCGATCCCGGCGGGGCCGGTGGATCCGGCCCGTGCGGGATCGACGGTGTCCCTAAGGCGGGGACCGGCACAGGGGCGCGCGCCTTAGTTCGCCGCCCGGAAACCCGGCTAAGGCTTCAGGTGAGCAGTCCGAGGCGGCGTGCCTGCGCGGCGGCTTCGACCCGGTTCGCGACCGCGAGCTTGCCGAGGATGTTGGACACGTGCACGCTCGCCGTCTTCGCGGAGATGAACAGCCGCTCGCCGATGTCGGCGTTGCCGAGCCCGTCCGCGACGAGGTGCAGGATCTCGAGTTCGCGCGGTGTCAGCCCGTGCCGTCCGGCGCGGGGTGCCCGTTCGCCAGGCGTGATCCGCGCGCGGCGGGCGAGATCGGCGGCGCGTTCGCGAAGGGGCGTCGCGCCGAGCGAGGAGGCCAGGTCGATCACGCGGCCGAGGTGCGCGGACGCCGAGGCGCGGTCCCCGGCGGCGATAGTCGCCTCGGCCGCGCCCATCGCGGTTTCCGCGCGCTCCCAAGGTTGTCCGAGCTCGCGCCACGCCTCGGTGGCCGACTCCCACGCCGCGACGTCCTCGCGGGCGATCTCCGCGTCGAACGTTCGCGAATGCGCCGCCTGCACCGGACCCGCAGTCCGCACCAGGTCCGCCCGCGCGCGCAATCGCGACCGCAGGGCGTCGTCGCCGAGTGCGCGCGCGACCCGGGAACCGGCGACCAGCAACGGCCAGGTGAAGCGGGACGAGGCGTCCAGGAATCCCGCCGCGAGCGCGCCGTCCAGCACGGTCGCCGCTTCGCCCGCGCGGCACTGGGCGAGCCGGAGTTCGATTTCGAGGCGGGGCAACAGCAACGGGTCCGACGGGAACCGGATATCGGTGCCGGGCAGTTCACGCACGCGGGCGAGCACCCCGCCGGGCAGGCGGAGATCACCCCGGCGCAGGGCGATGAAACCCTTGAGGCACAACACGTGCGCGCTGAACCCGGCCGGTGGCGCGAGTTCGAGCGCGTGGTCACCGGATTCGAGCGCCTCGTCCCAGCGGCCAGCCGAGATCAGCGCGGCGATCAGGTCGACGGCGTGCGCGGCGCCGTAGGACCGGGCGAGCCCGGCGTCGCGGGCGATGGCGAGACCGGACCTGGCCACGGACACGGCCTCGCCGAGCCGCCCGAACGCGTGCAGCAGGGTCGACTCGCTGTGCAGCGCCCGCAGCCGTTCCCTTGGCGCGCCGACGTTTTCCGCGATCGCGCGCGCCTTGGCCAGCCGGGGGAGCTGGGTGTCGAGATCGCCGTCCCTGGCGTCGAGCACGGCGAGCGTGACGAGCGCGGAGGCCTCCGACGGATCGTCGCCCGCTTCGTGCGCGGCCGCGAGCCCTTGCTGGGCGTAGCGGCGGGCCTCGTCTTCCCGCGGCACTTCCATCAGCGCGGCGGCCAGCGCGTTGAGCAGGAAACCGCGCGCGGGATGCCCCGCGGGCACGATCTCGACCGCGCGCCTGCGGTCCTCGAGCGCGTCGGGCCTGCCGAGCTGGCCGCGCATCCGCCCGCGGAGTTCCAGCAGCAGCGCGGTGCGGACGCGGTCGGCGGCGGGATCGAGTTCGGCGAGCGCGGTGGTCGCGAGCCGGTCGCCCTCGGCGGGGTCGCCCGCGCGGTTCGCCGCCTCCGTCGCGCGTTCGAGCACGGTGAACCGCCCGGTGCCGACGCGGTCGGCGGCATCGGGCACGCGGTCCCACAGGTCGAGCACGCGCGAGAGCAGGCGCAGCTGTTCGGCGTAGGCGAGTGAACGGCGGGCGGCACTCGCCGCCTCCCACGCCGCGTGCAGCGCTTCGCCGGATTTCCTTGCCGCGTAAAGGTGATGGGCGAGTTCCTCGGTCCAGTGCCCGCCGGTGGCGCCCGCCCTGATCGCGTCGGCGTAGCGCGCGTGCAGGGCGATCCGCTCGCCGGGCAGCAGCGTCCGGTACACCGCGTCCCGGATGAGCGCGTGCCGGAAGGCGTAGCCGTCCCCGTCGACGACGAGCACGCCCGCGTCGACGGCCGCCGAAACCGCTTCGCCCGGCGCTGTTCCCGCGACGCTCACGAGCAGTTCGTGGTCGACCGTGCCGACGGCGGCGCTGGCCGCGCGCACGATCGGTGCGGCGCCGGGGAAGTGCGCGGTGAGCCGGTCGACGCGGGCGAGCAGCAGGTCGTCGAGCGAGGACGGCAGCGGGCCGTCGCCCGCTTCGAGCACCGCTTCGACGAACAGCGGGTTGCCTTCACTGCGTTCGTGCACCGCGCCGACGAGTTCGGGCGCGGGCTCGGCGTCGAGGATCGCGCGGATCTGGTGCACGACCTCCCGGCGGGTGAGCCTGGCGAGCTCGATCCGCTCGACCCACGGGACGCGGCCGAGTTCGGCGAGCAGCGGCCGCAGGGGATGCGCCCTGCCGAGTTCGTCGGAGCGGTGGGTGACCACCAGGAGCGAGCCGGGGATCGCGCGCTGGTTGCGGACCAGGAACTGCAGCAGGTCGCGGCTGGACCGGTCGGCCCAGTGCGCGTCCTCGACGACGAGCACGAGCGGGCGAATGGCGGCGAGGCGCGCGAGAAGGGTGAGCGCGCCTTCGAAGAGCCGGGCACGGGCGTCGTCGCCGGTGTGCCGCGGTTCGCCGCCGGTGTCGCCGGGGAGCAGCGGCGCGAGTTCGGCGCGCACCGGAGCCGGGACCGCTTCGGCGAAATCCGGATCGGCGGTGAGACCGCGAAACGCGGCGACGAACGGCACGAACGGGAGAGCGGCGCCGCCGAGATCGACGCACCCGCCGACGAGCACCCGTGCGTCGGCGGCTTCGGCGGAACCGGTGATTTCGGTGACGAGCCTGGACTTCCCGATCCCGGCTTCGCCGCCGATCAGCACGGTCGCGTGCTCGCCACCGGCGCAGCGCGCCAGCGCGCCGGTCAACCGCGCGGTTTCCCGTTCGCGGCCGACCAGGACCGGGCTCGCCCCCTGCGCGCTCACCAGTGTTCCCTCCTCGGCGGTCATCCTAAGACCCGGGGCGACACGCGCCCGGCCTGAACGGGTGTCCTCCGTTCGTGGGCTACCGTGGCGCGGTGCCACCCCCCGACCCAATCCCCGAGGCGACCGGCAGCGGGGATTCGGGTGTGCTGTGGGCGAAGATCACCGATCCCGACGCGGACCTTCCCGGGTTCGCCCCCGGCGACGACGTGCGCGTGCTGGTCCCCGACGACGAGCGGTTCACCGTGCTCACCGAAAAGCTGCTCGCCAACGGCGTCGGCGACACCGCCGTGCGCCGCGTCCGGTACCTGCTGGAGGAGGAGACCGTGCGCGGCTCGTCGCCGTCGCGGCTCACCGTCGATACCGCGGAGTGCCATCTCGGGAAGTCGGTGCCGCGGCAGTTCCCCCGGCTGGGCGGTGACGCCGCCGAAGCCGCCCGTGACGCGTTCGATGCGCTGTGGCAGGCGCACGTGTCACCGGAGGGCGTGTCGCCGGTGGCCGCCGCGGACGTGCTGCCGCCGGAGTGGTTGCGGTTCCTGCCCTTCCCGGAGCTGAACCCGGCGCAGGCGGTCACCGTGCCCGAGGTGCTGGCGCACGACGACCACCTGGTGATCGTCGCGCCCACCGGGGCTGGCAAGACGGTGATGGGCATGACCGCCGCGCTCAAGGCCGTGCTGGCGCAGGGGCGCAAGGCCGCGTGGCTGGTGCCCCAGCGCTCGCTGACCGACGAGCTGAACCACGAGCTGGACCAGTGGCGCGCGCAGGGGCTGCGCGTCGAGCGGCTGTCCGGTGAGTACAGCGTGGACATCCAACGGGTCCGCGAGGCGGATCTGTGGGTGGCCACCACCGAGAAGTTCGAGGCGATCTGCCGTGCCTCGTCGTTGCGGGAGGCGCTGACCGAGGTCGGCTGCCTCATCGTCGACGAGATCCACCTGCTCGGCGACCCCGCGCGCGGCCCGGTGCTCGAAGCGCTGCTCGCCAGGATGCGCGGCGAGGACGCGCGGATGCGCATCATCGGGCTGTCCGCCACGGTGTCCAACGCGGACCAGGTCGCGGCGTGGCTCGGCGCGAAGCTGCTCCGCGTGGCGTGGCGGCCGAGCAAGCTCACCTGGCAGCTGCCGACCATCGCCGCGCACCGCGACTGGGGACTGGTCGAAACGGCGCGGATCCGGCTGGCGAGTTCGATCACCAGAACCGTCACGCGTGACGGCGGCAGCGTGCTCGTCTTCTGCGGCAGCAAGCGGAACGTGCGCCGCACCGCGCTGATCATCGCCGCCGCGCTCGGGGCGGCGACCGACGGGGTGCACCCCGACGACCTCGATCGGCTGCACGAGGTGTGCCGGTCGGCGCGGGTCGGGCTGCACTACAAGGGCTGGGAGCACAAGCGACAGTCCGAAGTGGACTTCCGGGCGCGCGAGCTGGACGTGCTGGTGGCCACCTCCACGGTCGCGGCCGGGGTCAACCTGCCCGCGCGCGCCGTGGTCATCCAGGACACCGAGGTGGGGCTCAACCCGATCGACGTCGCGACCGTGCAGCAGATGTTCGGGCGTGCCGGTCGGATCGGCGCGGGGGAGCGCGAGGGCTGGGCCTTCCTCATCGTCACCGAGAACGAACGCGCCGCGTGGCAGGCGAAACTGGTGGCGGGGCACACCGTGCGCTCGCAGATCGAATCCAGCCTCGCCGACCACGTGCTCGCCGAAGCCGTGCAGGGCCGCATTTCCTCCCTCGCCGAGGCCGAACGGTGGTGGGTGGGCACGTTCGCCTGCCACCAGGGGAGCCGGAGCCTCGCGCCGCTGCGCCGCGCGATCGACTTCCTCACCGAGGCCGGGTTCCTCGCCGCCGCACCGGATGACGCCGAACGGGTCGTGGCGACCGAACTGGGACTGCTCACCGCGCGCCTGATGGTCTCCGCGACGGTCGGCCACGAGATCCGCCTCGCCCTCGCCGGAACCGAGCTGCCGGAAGGGCCGGACGAGGCGGAAGGGGCACTGATCGACCTGGTGTCCACTGTGGTCCCGAAACTGGCTGGCACCGCGATCAGCGAGGAGCTGAAACCCGTCGTGGTGCGGGCGTTGCGGCCGGGCGGCGGCGAGTACCAGCGCGGCGATCTCGCCAGGATGGCGCTGCGGCTGGTGGCGGCGACCCCGGACGCGTTCCGGCGCGGTGCGCGCGTGATCGACGGAATCCCTTACGTGGCACTGTATCCGGCGCTGGAAGAGGCGCCGAGGTACCTGCACTGGCTCGGCTGCCAGGGGCTGCTCGGCACGGTGCACCCGTGGAGCGCGATCGTGGCCGCCGATCTCGGCAGGCGGGTCCGCTGGCGGCGCTGCCGCCCGCGGCGCGGCGCGGGAAGGCTGCTGTGGATGTGCGAACAGCTCGCCACTCCGCCGCACGCCGAGGATCTCGTGCCCGACCTGTTCGCCGCGGCGACCGGACGCGGCCTGACGAGTCCGGATTGGACGGTCCAGGCCCGTCCGCGCGGCACCGTGCTCGACGAGCAGTCGTACCTCGCGCTGCTGCGCGAACGCGCGACCGCCGCGGAGATCGGGCACGCCGACGGCGTGGTGACGGCGTCCGGTCCCGACGGCAGCGTGCTCGGCACCTGGCTCGGCGGGCGGTACCGGCGCGACGCGGTGCCGAAGGGCGGCGTACGGGTGGCGCTGCCACAAGGGGAACTGGGTGAACCGGGCGCCGCGCTGTTCACCTGGCGCGGCGACCACCGCGCCACGGGCTGGCTCGCCTGCTACAGCGCTAGTAGATACCAAACTGACCGAAAGTAAGCGGACCTACGCGGGCCAGGCTGCCTTCCCTGGTTGGCCTACTTTCGGTCTCCTTGGTATTCGGCGCTGAACCCCGGTGCCGCGATTCGCTGAAGACGAGGATTGTGCTCGTCCGCGCGGGCGCGGTATCTTCCCCGGAAAGAGCTGCTGTTGTGGTGGTGGCGGGCGGTATCGATGGATGGGGATGAGCTGTGGCGGTCACTGGGCGGGTTGTGCGGTTCGACGAGTTCCGCGGATATGGTTTCGTTTCCCCCGACACCGGGGGTGAGGACGTGTTCATGCACGTCAACGATCTCGAATTCGACAAACGGTTCGTGGCGCCCGGCGCGCTCGTGGAGTTCGTCGTCGAGGACGGGCAGCGGGGCCTGAAGGCGTCCCACGTCCAGATCCTCGACGAACCGGACGTCCCCCGCGTGCCGAAGGCGGCGAATCCCGTTGCCGCGCAGCGGACCGCGGCCGCACCGGTGGAGCAGCCCGCGGACGACGGCCTGTGCGACGTCCTCTCCGGCGCGGAGTTCTCCGGTGAGCTGACCGAGGCGCTGCTCGCCGCGGCGCCCTCGCTCACCGGCGAGCAGATCGTCGCGGTGCGGCGCCGGTTCCGCGAGATCGCCGTGGCGCACGGCTGGGTGGACGGCGACTGAACCGCCGGTGCCCGCCGCGGCGGGCACCGGCGGTCCACTTTCCCCCTGGTGCGTGGCTTTCCGGTCTACTGTGGACCGGTCACTGCGCGGCGCGCGTCAGCACCGCGTTCCCGGAACCGGTGCGCGCGCGCACTCGCAGCGCGACACCGTCCGACGGCGCCTCGGTTTCGACGTCGAGTTCGCTAGACACCTTGCCCGAAGTGGACGACAGGTCGATCTCGGCGTGCACTCCGGTCCTGATCCCGATCCGGACCTCGCCGGAGCCGGTGATCAGCTCCAGCGAGCCGCCCGCGGCCTCGGCCACGGACAGGTCGCCGCTGCCGCTGCGCGCCATCACCTCCCCGGAGACGGCGCCGAACCAGATGTCGCCGGTGCCGGTGGTGACGGTCGCCGAACCGGACAGCGACGCGGCTTCCACGTCGCCGCTGCCGGTCCGCACCTGCAGGCCCGAGATCGCGGGACCGAGCCGGATCGCACCGGAGCCGGTGCGCACGTTCGCGCTGCCGTCCGTGCGGTCGAGCCGGACCTCACCGGACCCGGTGGAGATCCCGGTGCGCCCCGCGGTGCCGGTCACGGTCACGTTGGCCGAGCCGGCGCGGATCTCGAGCTGCGAACCCGACGGCGCGTGCACGGTGACCGCGAGCGGGATGTTGCGCAGCGGCAGGGTTTTCGGCGCGCGCACGGTGATCCGGTTGCCGGTCTTCTCGATCTTGGTGGCGCTGACCGCCTCCGCGGGACTGCCGCGGAAATCGGAGCCGAACTGACCGCCGAACCGCTCGCTGACCCAGTTGAGCACGTTCGTGACGTTCTCGGCCCACACCTCCTGCGAGCCGGGGTCGTGGCGCACCTCCACCCAGGCCTCGGTGGTCTCGGCGAGCTCGACCTCGACCCTGCCCAGCAGCACGGTGAGATCGAGTTCGAGGGTGCCGTCGACGCTGAAGGTGTCGTTGCGGATAGGGGTTTCGATGCTCTCGCTCATGATCAGCCCTCCACCCAGCCGTGCAGGTGGGAGTCGGGCCGCTTGTCGCGCGGCGGCCCGCCCTGCCCGTGCTCGCCACCGCCGCCGTGCTTGGTCGCGCCGTGGAGCGCGCCCTGCACGGCCTGCGAGATGAACGTGTTGAGGGAGACGCCCTGCGCCGCGGCCGCCTGCTCGGCCTGGCCCTTGATCTGCTCGACCATGCGCAGCGTCATGCGGCTGATGTCGCCGCCGTCGATCGGCATCGACTTCGGTGGCTCGGGGCGCTCCGGCTCGTCCTGCCCGCCGGGGCCGTCGTCGTGCGAGCGCGTGCCGGTGACCACCACCCGCACGTCCCGCCCGTCGAGGCGGACCTCGACGACGTGGCCGGGCAGGCTCGCGGTGACCTCGGCGGCGAGATCGGCGAGCGCGTTCATCAGGGTCAGCCGCGCGGCGGGTTCGAGTGCGGCGGAAAGCACCGCGGCGGCCCGGCGGGTCTGGTCGTCGCCCGCGGATGCCGTCGTCGTGAGGTCTTCACGGAGAGTGGTGATGTACGGCGTCAGGTCCATGACACCACAATGACACCAGTCGTGGTGTCGGTCAAGGAGAAAGTGGTGTCGGCAGTGGTGCGCCTGTCGTGTGCGGTGATCGGCCCGCCGCCGGTTACGCTGCCTGATGTCGAAGCAGGGCGCGGGGGAGAATGGAGTGCGGACGTGGCCGGAACGGCGTCGCCGAAGGTCCAGTTGATCGCGAAGACGGAGTTCTTCCCACCCGAGGACGTGCCGTGGTCCACCGACGCCGACGGGGGTGAGGCGCTCGCCGAATTCGCGGGCAGGGCGTGCTACCAGTCGTGGAAGAAGCCCAACCCGAAGACCGCGACGAACGCCGGGTACATCGACCACATCATCGAGGTCGGGCACCTTTCCGTGCTGGAGCACGGGTCCGCCACGTTCTACATCACCGGGATCTCGCGGTCGCTCACCCACGAGCTGATCCGGCACCGGCACTTCTCCTACTCGCAGCTTTCCCAGCGGTACGTGCCCGAGCGCGACGCGGCGTTCGTCGAGCCGGAGGTCATCGCGAACGACCCGGAACTGCACGAGAAGTTCCTCGCCGCGGCGCAGGCGAGCGTCGACGCCTACACCGAACTGCTCACCGGGCTCGAGGACAAGTTCGCCGACGCGCCCAGCGCCACCCTGCGCCGTAAGCAGGCCCGCCAGGCCGCGCGCGCGGTGCTCCCGAACGCGACCGAGACCCGCATCGTCGTCACGGGCAACTACCGTGCGTGGCGGCACTTCGTCGCGATGCGCGCCACCGAGCACGCCGACGTCGAGATCCGTGCGCTCGCCGTGGAATGCCTGCGCCAGCTGCAGAAGGTGGCGGGCAACGTGTTCGCCGACTTCACCATCTCGACGCTGCCCGACGGCACCGAGATCGCGTCGAGCCCGAAGGTGCTCGAAGGGTGATGCGGCGACTCGGTATCGACGTCCGGCCGGGGGAGTACGCGGTGGCGCGGCTGGCGTCCGACGCGCCGTTCCCCGCCACCCTGCTCACCGGCTCCGGCGACTCGCTCGTCTCACTGACCAGAACGCCCACCGAGCTGTCCGTGGTCTGCCCCGCGGACCTGGCGCCGGAGACCGCCGACGCGGAGGCGGGCTGGCGCCTGCTCACCGTGCGCGGGCCGCTCGAGTTCACCTTGACCGGCATCATCGCCGCGCTGTCGAGCGAACTGGCCGCGGCCGGGGTCGCGCTGTTCTCACTGTCCACTTTCGACACCGACCACATCCTGGTGAAGGCGGACGACCTCGACCGCGCGATCGCCGCGCTCCGCGAATCCGGCCACGAGGTCGCCATCACCTAGCGAGAAGGCCTTCGGCCAGTGGTGTACAGCACCTTGCAACCCAAAGTTCGGCGTGCCTAAACTTGAATTTGGCACTGCCGACAAACGCGAGGTGACCCGATGGCGCTGACGGACACGGCACAGCCGAAGCTGGCCAAGGTCCGCGCCGGGTCGATGCTGCTGGGGCCCGCGTTCGTCGCGGCGATCGCCTACGTCGACCCTGGCAACGTGGCGTCGAACGTCAGCGCCGGCGCCCAGTTCGGTTACCTGCTGGTCTGGGTGATCGTGGCGGCCAACCTGATGGCCGCGCTCGTGCAGTTCCTGTCCGCGAAGCTCGGCCTGGTCACCGGGATGTCGCTGCCGGAGGCGGTACGGGAGCGGTTGCCGCGGCCGGTGCGGCTCGCCTACTGGGCGCAGGCGGAGCTGGTCGCCGTCGCGACCGATCTCGCCGAGGTGGTCGGCGGCGCGATCGCGCTGAACCTCCTGTTCGACCTGCCGCTGCTCGCCGGCGGACTGGTCACCGGCGCGGTTTCGATGGCGCTGCTGCTCGTGCAGGACCGGCGCGGCCAGCGCCCGTTCGAACGGGTCGTCACCGGGCTGCTCGGGGTGATCGCGGTCGGGTTCCTCGCGAGCCTGTTCGTCGAGCCGCCGTCGGTGTCCTCGGCGCTCGGCGGCCTCGTGCCGCGGTTCGACGGCGCCGAGAGCGTGCTGATCGCGGCCGCCATGCTCGGTGCCACCGTGATGCCGCACGCGGTGTACCTCCACTCCGGACTCGCGCGCGACCGGCACGGCAAACCCGAAGCGGCGCAACGGAAACGCCTGCTGAAGGTGACCAAGTTCGACGTCGGGCTGGCGATGCTGCTGGCGGGCGCGGTCAACCTCGCGATGCTGCTGCTCGCCGCGACGACCCTGCGCGGGCGCGACGGCGTCGACTCGATCGAAGGCGCGCACGCCGCCGTCGGGCAGGTGCTCGGCCCCGGCGTGGCGCTGCTGTTCGCGATCGGGCTGCTCGCCTCCGGCCTCGCGTCCACTTCGGTCGGTGCCTACGCGGGCGCGATGATCATGCAAGGCCTGCTGCGCAAGCGGATCCCGTTGCTGCTGCGGCGGATGGTGACGCTCGCGCCCGCGGTCGTGGTGCTCGCGCTCGGGGCCGACCCCAGCCGCGCGCTCGTGGTGTCGCAGGTGGTCCTGTCGTTCGGGATCCCGTTCGCGCTCATCCCGCTGATCCGGCTCACCGGCGACCGCCGTCTCATGGGGACGGACGCGAACGGGCGCGTCGTCACCGTGCTCGCGTGGTGCGTCGCCGCGGTCATCATCGCGCTCAACCTCGCGCTGATCTACCTCACGTTCGTGCGCTGACCGAAGGGAACCGCCCGCCATCGCGGCACCGTCGGACTACCATCCTGGCGGACCCGAGGAGGACGAGCGCGTGACCGACGAACAGACCACGACCCAGGCGGCCGGTGGCAGGAGGGTCCTTGCGGGGCGTTATGTGCTCCTCGACGAGCTCGGCCGCGGTGGGATGGGCGTGGTGTGGCGCGCCGAGGACAGCGTGATCGGCAGGCAGGTCGCGATCAAGGAGCTGCGCCTTCCCGACGGCGCCGGGGATCCCGGCGTGTTCGCCGAGCGCGTGCTGCGCGAGGTCCGCACCGGCGGCAGGCTCAACGACCCCGCCGTCGTCACCGTCTACGACGTGGTGAACGACGGCGGCAGCACCCACATCGTGATGGAGCTGGTGTCCGCGCCGACGCTGTCGGACCTGGTCCGCGCGCACGGCCCGCTGCCCGCCGCGCAGGCCGCCGCGATCGGGCAGCAGGTGCTCTCCGCGCTGCGGGCCGCGCACGAGGCGGGCATCGTGCACCGCGACGTCAAGCCCGGCAACATCATGGTGGCGCCGAACGGGCGCGTGAAGCTCACCGACTTCGGCATCGCCCAGGCCGTCGACGACCCGAGGATCACCACCAGCGGCATGATCGTCGGCAGCCCCGCCTTCATGGCGCCGGAACGGGTCGACGGCCGCGAGGCACTGGCGGCGTCGGATCTGTGGTCGCTCGGCGCGACGCTGTTCTTCGCGGTGGAGGGCACCGTCGCGTTCGACCGGCCGACCACCGCCGCGACGCTGCACGCGATCATGACCGAGGTGCCGTACCTGACCAGGGCGCAGGGCCCGCTCGCCTCGGCGATCATGGGCATGCTGATCGCGAACCCGGAGGCGCGGATCAGCCCGGACCAGGCGGACGGGCTGCTCGCCATGGCGGCGCGGGGCGAACAGGGCGGGCAGGCCACCGTCCACTATGGACCTCCCGCGACGCGCGCGATCGCGGCACCGGAAAACGGGGCGGGCGCGAAGAAACGCGGTGCGGTCAAGATCGGCGCCGCGGTCGCCGCGGTGGTGCTGCTCGCGGGTGGGGTGGCACTGGGCAAGTGGTGGGGGACCGACGCCACCGACCCGGCGATGAAGCCGACGCTCACCTACGGCCCCGGCGGCAGTGTCCAATTCGACTACTCGTCGAGCTACCCCTGCTACAACCGGCCGCTCGAAGGCGGCGGTTCGGTCGGCTCGGACAACGGCGTCGAGTGCAAGAAGTCGCACGACTTCGAAGTACTGTCCAAATCGTCGATGTTCGACCACGACTCCAGCACCGACACGGCCGTCGCCGGGTACCCGGACGAAGGCAAGCTGCGGGCTTGGGCGGAGGCCGAATGCGCGCTGGGCTTCCATTCCGACGCGGTCAAACCGGAGAACCGCGAGCAGTTGTCGTACCAGGCGCTCATCCCGACCTCGGGGGCGTGGACCACGCCGCCGACGTCGAGCGGCTCGGTGGTGCACGACGCGTACTGCGTCGTGACGAAGCGCACGGGGGGCCAGCTCGACCGGCCGATGGTGGAGAAGGTGAAGTAGCGCTGGAGAAGTTCCGGCGGCCGCGGCGGTCCGCCGTGGATTCTCCGGTGCGCCGTCGAGGGCGTCAGTCGATCATGGGATTTCGGCGAGGTCGTCGCGAATTCCGTCACCGCTACGAGGTACCGTCAGTGGCATGTCCGCTCAGTCCGCGCAGTCCGCGCCCCCCTCCGCCGCGCCGGGAAGACCGTTCGGGCGCGTGCTCACCGCGATGATCACGCCGTTCGCCGCCGACGGGGCGCTCGACCTGAAGCGGGCGCAGGAGATCGCGGAGCACCTGGTGGACCTCGGCAACGACGGGCTGGTGGTGAACGGCACCACCGGCGAGTGCCCGACGACCACCGACGCCGAGAAGGTCGCCGTCATCGAGGCCGTCGTCGAAGCGGTGGGGGACAGGGCGACCGTGATCGCGGGCGCCGGCGACTACAACACCGCGCACAGCGTCGAAGTGGTCCAGCAGGCGGAGAAGGCGGGCGCGCACGGCGTGCTCGTGGTGACGCCGTACTACTCGCGGCCGAGCCAGGCCGGGCTGCACGCGCACTTCACCACGGTGGCCGACGCGACCGGCCTGCCCGTGATGCTCTACGACATCCCGCCGCGGTCGATCGTGCCGATCGAGGTCGACACGCTGCGCAGGCTCGCCGAGCACCCGCGCATCCTGGCCGTGAAGGACGCGAAGGGCGATCTGCTCGCGGGCAGCGAGGTCATCGCGAACACCCATCTCGCCTACTACTCCGGCGACGACGGCCTCAACCTGCCATGGCTGTCGGTCGGCGCGGCCGGGGTGGTCAGCGTGATCGGGCACGTCGTCGCGGGCCGGATCCGCGCGATGATCGAGGCCTACGAAGACGGTGACACCTCCACCGCGCGCACGAACCACCGCGGCATGCTGCCGGTGTTCCGCGCGTTCTCCCGCGTCGGCGGGGTCGTGTTCAGCAAGACGGCGCTGCGCCTGCGCGGGCACGACGCGGGCGACCCGCGGCTGCCGCTGGTGCCCGCCACCGAAGACCAGATCCAGGCCATCGCCGCGGACCTCACCCAGGCCGGGGTCCCGCTGTCGGATTCGACCGCGGACTGGCACGGCACCAGGGTCGCCCAGACCGATTCGGCCGCGGCGTACGTCGCGCCCACCACCCATACCAGCGTTGGGACCATGCCTCGGTGAGCTCGCTAGCAACCGGACCAGGACCGACCGCCGCACCGCCCGCACTCCCCGAAGGGGGCCTTCGCGTCGTCGCGCTGGGCGGGATCGGCGAGGTCGGCCGCAACATGACCGTTTTCGAGTACGACGGGCGGCTGCTCATCGTCGACTGCGGGGTGCTCTTCCCCGAGGACGACCAGCCAGGCGTCGACCTGATCCTGCCCGATTTCCGCGCGATCGAGAACCGGCTCGACGATATCGACGGGATCGTGCTGACCCACGGGCACGAGGACCACATCGGCGCGGTGCCGTTCCTCCTGCGCCTGCGTCCCGACCTGCCGATCTACGGCTCGCGGTTCACCCTCGCGCTGCTCGCCGCGAAGTGCAAGGAGCACAAGCAGCGGCCGCAGCTCGTCGAGGTCCGCGAAGGCGGCCGCCGCACCGTCGGGCCGTTCGAATGCGAGTTCTTCGCGGTCAACCACTCCATCCCGGACGCGCTCGCGGTCGCGATCCGGACCCCGGCGGGCGTGGTGCTGCACACCGGCGACATCAAGCTGGACCAGCTCCCGCTCGACGGCAGGCTGACCGACCTCGCCGGGTTCTCCCGGCTCGGCGACGAGGGCGTGGACCTGTTCTGCGTGGACTCGACGAACGCCGAGGTGCCCGGGTTCGTGATGCCGGAGCGCGATATCGGCCCGGTGCTCGACGACGTGATCCGCCGGGTGGACCGGCGCGTGATCGTCGCGTGCTTCGCCAGCCACGTGCACCGCGTGCAGCAGGTCCTCGACGTCGCGCAGGAGCACGGGCGGCGGGTCGCGTTCGTGGGCAGGTCGATGGTCCGCAACATGGGCATCGCCGCCGAACTGGGCCTGCTGAACGTGCCCGAGGGCCTGCTCGTCGACCTCGACCAGGCCGCCGATCTGCCGGAGAGCAAGGTGCTGTTCGTGTCGACCGGTTCGCAGGGCGAGCCGCTGTCGGCGCTGTCGCGGATGGCGCGCGGCGAGCACCGCCAGATCTCGATCAAGGCGGGCGACACGGTCGTGCTGGCCAGCTCGATGATCCCCGGCAACGAAACCGCGGTGTTCGGCGTGGTCAACGGCCTCACCAGGCTCGGCGCGAACGTGGTGCACCAGGGCAACGCGAAGGTGCACGTTTCCGGGCACGCCTCGGCGGGGGAGCTGCTGTACCTCTACAACGCGGTGCGCCCGAGCAACGTGATGCCGGTGCACGGCGAGTGGAAACACTTGCGCGCCAACGGTGAACTGGCGATCCGCACCGGCGTCGCGCCGGAGAACGTGGTGATCGCCGAGGACGGCGTCGTGGTCGACCTCGTGGACGGGCAGGCGCGCCGCACCGGCCGGGTCGAGGTGGGTCACGTCTACGTCGACGGCCTGTCCGTCGGCGACGTCGGCGAGTCGACCCTGTCCGACCGGCTCGTGCTGGGCGAGGGCGGGTTCATCGCGATCACCGTCGCCGTCGACTCGAGCACCGGGCGCGCGGTGGGCCCGCCGACGGTCTCCGGCCGCGGTTTCTCCGACGACCCGAAGGCGCTCGACGCCGTGGTCCCGCTGGTGGAGATGGAACTGTCGCGCACCGAGTCCGAGGGCATCACCGACACCCACCGGATCGCGCAGGCGGTGCGCCGGGTCGTCGGCCGCTGGGTCGCCGACACCTACCGGCGGCGGCCGATGATCGTGCCGACGGTGCTTCCGGTCTAGGGAGCGTCATGGCGAACGGCCCCGGAACTTCCAGTTCCGGGGCCGATTTTCAGCGCTTCGCCTGCGCGACGAGCAGTGCGAACGCGACCGTGACGGCCTGCGTCAGCAGTGCCCGCCGTGCCCTCCGCTGCTCGGCTCGGCTCGGACGGTTCATCGGCTTTCCCCTTCCCCCTGGTCAGCGCCTGTGGTGGAGCCAGTTTGACCGGTCCGCCGCGGTGCCGTCGTCGTACCGCGGTGGGGTCCGGCTCCCCCGTGAGAGGGAAGTCGGGTCCGGCTCCCCGGCGTTACGGACTTCGGCGGCGCTGCTGAACTTCTTCCCCGAAGCCAACACAAAGAGTAGCTGATGCTAGGCCGAACGCAGTAGGAAACGGCCGAAATCGCGATTAGCCTTGGCCCCGGACAAGTGACCTCCCAGCAGGGGAAGTCGCGCCGATCGGCAGGAGGGCCGACGCCGATGGGGCGGCATTCGACCAGCAGACGGCCGCGGGGAAGTCGAAGACGGACAGTAGTCACGAGTGTGGTCGTGGCGTTGGCGGTGGTCGCTGTCTCGGTTGCCATCGTGCTGCGGGGTGGGTTCGACTCGCCGTCCTGCGCGTCGCCGACCGTGGTGCACGTGGCCGCGGCCCCCGCCATCGCGCCGGTCGTTTCGCGGGTCGCCGCCGGGCTGCCGGGCCAGGGCTGCACCCGGTTCGAGGTCGGAGAGCGGGACTCGGCCGCGGTCGCCGAGTCGCTCGCCGTGTCGGACGGGGCGGCGCGCCCGCAGGTGTGGATCCCCGAATCCAGCCTGCGCCTGCACTGGGCCGGTGCGGGCGGCAGCGCCGACGTGCCGAACGCGGGCACCTCGGTGGCGAACTCCCCGGTGGTGCTCGCGCTGACCGAGGACGCGGCGCACGGACTCGGCTGGCCTGGCAGGGCGCCGACCTGGTCGGCGGCGCTGGCCGAGACCGATCTCGCCCTCGGGATGCCCGATCCCGCACGGGATCCGGTCGGGGTGGCCGGCCTGCTCGGCGTGCGCGCCGTGACCGGGGGCGCCGCCGACAGCGCCGCCTTCACCTCCGCGCTCCGGCGCGTCTCACCGAACACGACGGCGAACTCGGCGGACCTGTTCTCCCGGCTGCCCGGCACCACCGCGCCGCAGAAACCGGTGAGCGCGTTCCCGTCCTCGGAAAACGCGGTGCTCCGCCAGAACAGCAAACAGGGCCAGCGGCCGCTCGTGGCGGTCTACCCCGAAGCGCCGGTGCCCGCGCTCGACTTCCCGTACACCGTGCTGACGAGCGCGAACCAGGCGCAGAGCGCGGCGGCCGCGGATCTGCTGCACGCGCTGCTCGCCCCCGCGGGCGCCTCGGCGCTCGCCGACGCCGGTTTCCGCGCCCCGGACGGGCACTTCCTGCGCGACCGGTCGGCGGACACGCGGATCTCGGCCGCCGACCGCGCCCCGGTCGCGATGCCACCTTCGTCCACTGTGGACGATCTGTTGAACGTGTGGGCCGGGGTGAACCTCAGTTCGCGGGTGCGGGTGCTGATCGACGTGTCCGGTTCGATGAACGCCGTCGTCCCCGGTACCGGCCGGACCAGGATGGAGGTCACGCTGGAGGCGGCGGAAAAGGGCATGCGGCTGTTCAAACCGACCTCGAAGATCGGGATTTGGACGTTCTCCACCGAGCTCGACGGGGACAAGGACTACCGCGAGATCGTCCCGATGGCACCGGTTTCCGAGCAGCTCGCCGGGAGCGCGCTGGCGAAACTGCGCGCGGTGAAGGCCACCGCGCAGGGCAGGACCGGGTTGTACGACAGCACGCTCGCCGCCTACCGGCAGGCCCGCGCGGAATGGGAGCCGGGCAGGCTCAACGTGGTCGTGGTGATGACCGACGGCCGCAACGAGGACCCGCACGGCATCAGCAGGGCGGAACTGCTGGCACAGCTGGGAAAGCTGGCCGACCCGCGCCGTCCCGTGCAGATCATCGGGATCGGGGTCGGGCCCGACGTCGACGCGTCCGAACTGGACGCGATCACCACACCGACCGGCGGGAAAGCCTTCACCACCAAGGATCCGGCGAAGATCAGCGACGTCTTCTACGGCGCGCTGGGCAAGCTTTCCTGTCAGCCGCCCGGCTGCGGCTGAGCGATCCGGTAGGTGGCCATCGACCGGGCGGGCAGCGAAACGGTGGTGTGCCGTCCGCCGAGCGAGAGGTCGAACGTGCGCGCTTCGCCGGTGTTGAGCACGATCACCGACAGCAGGCCGTCCGGGTTGCGGAACGCGGTGGACTCGAGCCCGTCCCCGCCCTCGGTCGCCGAGTCGACCCGCACCGCGCCCGGCACGACGAACTTGCCCGCGTGGCCGAGCACGTAGTACGCGGCGTTGAACCGGACGCCGGAGGGGACCTTCGGGTCCACGGTGAGCAGCCCGGTGCAGTTGCGGCACCAGCCCCGCGCCGGGCCGTTCGCGGCGTCGAGCGCGACGTTCCAGGCGAGCACGGAGGACGCGCCGGTGCGCGTGCCCTCGATCAGGAGGTGCTCGGCCTGCCACAGCAGGGTGTCCGAGAAACCCTTGTCGTCGGAGGAGTTCTGGGTGCTGCTGCACTCGGTGAGGTGCACGCCGATCCCGGGGTAGCGGTCCAGCACCTCCTGCTGCGCGGCGGGATCGCCCTGATAGCAGTGGAACGCGACCCCGTCGACGAACCCGCGCGCCTTCGCGTTGTCCAGCACGGACTTCGGATAGTCCACATCGGACCAGTTGTGGTCGTAGGCGAGGATGCGGGTGTCCAGTCCCGCCGCCTTCAGCGCGGGCCCGAGGTCGTTGCCGATGAACGCGGCCTGCGCGCTCGGGGTCATCTGCGCGCTCGGGTACTCGGGGGAGGACATGGTCGGTTCGTTCTGCGGTGTCACGGCGTCCACGCGGATCCCGGCGTCGGCGTAGGCGCGCACGAACCGGACGAAGTACTGGGCGTAGGTGTGGAAGGCGGCGGCGTTGAGCTTGCCGCCGGTGAGGCTGCCGCTGTCCTTCATCCACGCCGGCGGGGACCACGGCGTCGCCATGACCTTCAGCGCCGGGCTGAGCGCCGCCGCCTGGCGCAGCAGCGGGAGGACGTTCCTGCGGTCGCGGTCGATGCTGAACTTCTTGAGCTGCCAGTCGAATTCGCCCGGCCGCACGTCGTCGTAGGTCGAGAAGGTGGTCGAGAAGTCCGAGGCCCCCATCGGCTGGCGCAGCGCGGTGAGCCCGATTCCGCGAACGGGGTCGAACAGGGCGGTCATCAGTTCGTCGCGGCGCGGCGAGGCGGCGACGAGATCGGCGGAGGAGTCGGTGAACGAGGCGCCGAAGCCTCGCATGGTTTGGCGGGCCGACTCCGGGTGCACGGTGACCGTCGTCCCCGAGCCGGGGCCGTCCACCCAGTTCGTCGACGGGCCCAGTGCCAGGCGCTGGTCACCGTCCGCGGTCGTGAGCCAGGACGGGACCGCCCCGGAGGGGGGTGCGGCACCCCCCGACGGGGGTGCGACGTCGTCGGCCGTGCAGGCGGTGGCGAAGACGCACACGGACAGGACGAGGAAGGCCAGTCTGAGGTCCACCACCCGCCAGACCTTACGCGGCGTGGCGGGAGCGTCGCACCATGAGATAGATCCCGAGAATGGCGACGAGGCTGATCACGCTCAGTAGTAACTGGGAGCGCGCGTCCTTGACGAACACCATGGACACCACCACGAACAGGATCCCGGCGAGTGTCACCCAGCTGAGCCACGGGTAGCCCCACATGCGCAGTTTCAGCAATTCCGGCGACTCGGCTTCGAGCTTTTTGCGCATCCGGAGCTGGGAGCCCGCGATGATCGCGTAGACGAACAACGCGACAGCGCCTGCCGAGTTGATGATGAAGTAGAACACCTGATCAGGTGAAACGTAGTTCATTGCCACCGCTACGTAACCGACCACGGTGGACAGCAGGATCGCCTTCCACGGCACGCCGCGCGCGTTGGTGTCCGCGATCCACTTCGGCGCCCAGCCGTGCCGCCGCAGCGCGAACAGCATGCGCGAGGCGGTGTAGAGCCCCGAATTCAGCACGGACAGCGCCGCCGTCAGCACCACGACGCTGACGATCGTTTCGGCGGCGGGGATGCCGAACCGGCCGAAGGCGGCGGCGAACGGGCTGGTCTCGGACGGCACGTCGCGCCACGGCGTGATCATCACGATCAGCGCGACCGATCCGACGTAGAACAGGATCACCCGCCACACCGTGGTGTTCGTGGCCTTTTGCACCGCCTTCGCGGGCTCGGCGGATTCCGCGGCGGCGATCGTCACGATCTCGGCGCCGAAGTAGGAGAAGATCACGATCACCACACCGTGCACGACGGAGAACCCGCCGCCCGCGAAGAACCCGTCGAGCCCGAGGTTGCCGACCGAGAACGACGCGCCCGGCCAGAGCCCGAGCACGAACAGCGCGCCGATCACCAGGAAGATCACGATCGTGGCGACCTTGACCGAGGCGAGCCAGAACTCGGTCTCGCCGAAGGACCGCGCCGAGGCCAGGTTGGTCAGCGTCAGCAGGAGCATCAGGCACAGCGCGAACACCCACTGCGGCACCACGGTGATCCAGCCGGAGAGGATCTTCGCGCCCGCGACCGCTTCGAACGCGACGACGCCGACCCAGAAGTACCAATAGAGCCAGCCGATGGTGAACCCGGCCCAGCCGCCGAGCGATTCCGTGGCGTACTCCATGAACGAGCCCAGCCGCGGCTTGGCCGCCGCCATCTCGCCGAGCATGCGCATCACGAGCACGACCAGCAGGCCGCCGAGCGCGTAGGAGAGCACCGCCGCCGGGCCGACGGTGTGGATCACCGCCCCGCTGCCGATGAACAGGCTGGCGCCGATGATCCCGCCGAGCGCGATCATGCGCACGTGGCGCTGCCGCAGCGCCGGGCGGAGCCCCTCGGTGTCCGTCGGTGTCCCGGAAGCCATCGGCCCTCCTCGGCGCGCCGCTGATCAAGATCGCGGGATTCTCGCACCACGGCCGGGGATTTGACCAGTGGCGCGCCAGGGAGTCAGTGCCCGGCGTGGTGGGCGTGCATGACCGCGTGGCCCTTGCCCCTGCCGATCAGCCAGCGGTTCACCGGCACCGTCACCACGAACGCGATCGCGAGCGAGACGACCATGCCGATCCAGAACATCGCGTTCACCAGCCCCGCGTTCATCGCCCCCGGCAGCACGACCATCACGCCGTTGTCGACGATCTCCATGGTGGCGATGGACAGCGTGTCGGCGGCCAGCGCGATGCCGATCGCACGGCGCAGCGACAGGCCCGACCCGAGCACGGAACGGATCGAAAGCGAGTAGCCGAACACGAAGGCGAGCGCGATCGAGAGCACCACCGTGGGCAGGTTCGACCAGCCGAAGGCGGTCCCGATCACCAGGCCGAGCACCTCGCCGATGGCGCAGCCGGTCAAGCAGTGCAACGTCGCCGAGATCGCTTGCCGGGTGAGCGCGTGATCCATGATCGCCTCCTCTGTATACCCCCAGGGGGTATGTCGTCCTGCTCGGTGCAACCCCGGCGTTCCCCGCTTTGTTCCGGTTACCCCGGATGTCTTCCGAAAAATCCGTTCTGCGAACCTGGTCCGGTTGTCGAGCCGGGAGGATGGGCCGTGGTTCTTCGTCGCGCCGCGATCGCCGTGGTATTGGTTCTCGCGGGCTGCACCGCGGAACCGCCGCCGGAAGCACCGGCCGCGCCGTCCTTCACCGGCGCCGACGTCGCCTTCGCGACCGCGCTCATCCCGCACCACCAGCAAGCCGTCGACCTGGCGGCGCTCGCCGTCGAAAAGGCAGGGCGCGTGAAGGCGCTCGCCCAGCGCATCGAGGACGTGCGCGAACCGCAGATCGCCGAGCTTTCCGCGCTGCTCGAGGCGTGGGGTCAGCCCGCGCCGGAGGACCCTGGCCTCGGCCACGGGAAGCCGGGCGTGCTCACGGAGGCGAAGATCGACGAACTGCGCGCCACGACCGGACCCGCGTTCGACCGCGGGTTCGCGCTGGCGATGGCCGAGCACGAACGCGACGCGGGACGGCTGGCCGAGGACCAGCTCGCGCACGGCGGCGATCCGCGCGCCAAGGACATCGCGTCCCGCCTCGTCCAGGCGCAGCAGGCCGAACTCGCCGAACTCGGCGCGTTCAGCGGGTGACGGGCTCGCCGCGCGGCGGGTTCAGCTGGACGATCACGGCGCCGGTCAGCAGCACCGCCGCGCCAGCCACCTGGATCCAGGTGAGCTGTTCGCCGAGCAGCACCCACGCGAGCACCGTGGCGACCACCGGCTCCATCAGCGCGAGCACGCTGCCGACCGAGGCGGGCAGGTGCCGCAGGGCGGTCGTGCCGAGCAGGTAGGCGAGCGCGGTGGACAGCAGCGCCACCGCCACCAGCAGCGCCCACACCGGCGGGTGCCACGGCCCGAACGAGGCGGGCGTGGTGAGCACGGCGGCGGGCAGCGTCCACGGCGGCGCGACGACGCACACCCCGGCTCCGCCGATTGCCATGCCCCAGGTCACCAGCCCGATCGGGTCCCTGTCGTCCCCCGCGCGCTCGCTGAGCAGGAAGTAGGCCATCGCGCACACCGCCGCCCCGAGGCCCGCGAGCAGGCCGAGCAGGTCGACGCCGTCGCCCTCCCACACCTGCGCGACCAGTACGAGCCCGGCCATCGCGAGCGCGATCCCGCCCCACATCGGCACGGGCAGCTTCGTGCGGCGGGCGAAGCGGACCCACAGCGCGACCAGCACCGGCGAGGTGAATTCGAGCAGGATCGCGATGCCGACCGGGATCCGGCCCGCGGCGATGAAGTAGCACAGCTGCGCCCCGGCGACGCCGAGCAGCCCGTAGCCGAGCAGCAGCGGCCAGTCGCCCCGTCGCACCCGCAGCGACCGGGGCCGGATGAGCCCGACCAGCGCGAACAGGATGACGGCGGCCAGCCCGATCCGCGCGGCGGCGACCTGCTCCGGGGACAGCCCGGCCAGCATCGCCGGTTTCCCGATCACCCCGGAGCTGCCGAAGAAGAACGACGCGACCAGGATCAGGACGGTGCCGCGCTGCTGTGATCGGACGCGGGGCAATGGTGCGACGGGAATGCTCACGTGCGCGAGAGTAGCCACCGTTTTCGCAGGTGGCGACCGAATTCAGCGGTCGGCCACGCCCCGTGCGACATAACCGCTGATCAGAGCTAGGCGGTTACCTTGAAGGCGGAGTGCGCTCAGCGCGGTTTCGTCCGGCGCCGCCGACGACCTCGACACGAACGAACCGCCGTACGGGTTGCCGGATTCGAGCAGGTGCGGGTCGGTGTAGCCGAGCGGGAGCACGATCGCGCCCCAGTGGTAGAAGGCGTTGTTGATCGCCAGCACCGTCGATTCGAGCCCGCCGTGGGCCGTCGACGAGGTGGTGAACGAGGTCGCGACCTTGTTCACCAGCTTGCCCTTCGCCCAGAGGCCGCCGGTGGTGTCGAGGTAGGCCTTCAGCTGGCTCGCTGGCCCGCCGAACCGCGTCGGGCTGCCCACCGCGAGCCCGTCGGCCCACTCGAGATCGCCGAGCGTCGCCAGCTCGGCGTGCGGCCCGGCGTCGACCCACGCCCGCCAGCGCGGGTTGCTCGCCACGGCCTCCGGCGGCGCGGTCTCGGCGACCGTGCGGACCCGGACCTCCGCGCCACCGTCACGCGCGCCGTCGGCCAGCGCTTCGGCCAGTGCCGCGGTGTTCCCGGTGGCGCTGTAGTAGACGACGAGGATGCGAGTGCTCACCGCCCCGACTGTAGGCGGCCCGTTCCCGCCGTCCCATGATCCGGACGGCGCCCGTCAGTGGCGCTTCCAGGGGCTCACCGTGTCGGTCGGCCTGGTCGGGTCGTGGAAGCGTGGGCGGTCCAGCTCGCCCGCGCGCAGCGGCACCAGCCCGTCGGTGATGGCCTGCATGATCTTCGCGTGGGCCCGCACCCCGGCGCCGGGGCGGTCCGGCTCGACGCCGGAGAGGTCGACCGGTTTGCCGAAGTGGACCCGGAACGTCGGCCTGCGCAACGGCGCGCTGAGTCCGGAGCGGGCCAGCGGGACGATGTCGGCGGGCCCGGCGACCTTCTCGGTGCCCCAATAGACGGCCTCGTGCGCGCCCCACTGGCTGATCGGGATCACCGGGACGCCCGCGGCGAGCGCGAGCCTGGCGGCGCCGGTCTTCCCGCGCTCCGGCCACAGGCCGGGGTCGTGGCTGATCCGGCCCTCGGGGTAGACGACGATCGGGTCGCGGGTGGTGCGCATCGCCTCGACCGCGTCGGCGAACTGGCCCACCGCGTCGGCCTTGCCCCGGTCGATCCGGAGGTGCCCGCTCTGCCGGAGCGCGGGGCCGAACAGCGGCATGTCGAGGATGCCGCCCGCGAGCATGAACCTCGGGTCGATGCCGATCCGCTTGCACGCCGCCATCAGGACGAACGCGTCGAAGACGCCGATGTGGTTGGCGGCCATCAGCAGCGGGCGCCGGCGCAGCTCGGGCGGTACCCCGCCGGTGACGCGGAGCTTGCCGACGAAGTTGACCAGCCCCCGGTCGATGGTGAGCATCGTCCGCCAGATCGCCGGGGCGCGGCCGGGGTTTCGGTCCTGGTGCAGCGCGAACATGGCACGAGCATGCCACGGCCCCGTCCGCACGCCGGTTTCGCCGTCCGTGATGGGCATGAGACCGGAGTGGCAGCAGTGACGAGAGGGAAATGGCGGTTACCGTAGAGGGCATGGCTAGCGGGTCGACTGCAACCAGACGGAGCACGGCGAGGAGCACCGGCGGCGCCAAGGGCAAGGGGGCGCCGCGCAAGAGTGGTACCCGCTCGTCGTCGCGCCCGGCCGCCCGCAAACCCGCTGCTCGCAAACCCGCCGCCAAGCGCGCGCCGGCCAGGCGGTCCTCCGGCGGTTTCAGCCGCGCCGTCCGCGGCGGCTGGACGCTGCTCGCGCGCGGCGTGGGCAGCCTGGCGCGCACCGTCGGCCGCACCCGTGACCTCGAGGCCGAGCACCGCAGGGACGGGCTCGCGCTCGGCATGATCGCGCTCGGCATCGTCACCGCCGTCGGCGTCTGGTGGCAGGCCGCTGGCCCGATCGGCGGCTGGGTGCAGGTCGCCGCGCGGACCGTGTTCGGCGCGGGCTCGGTCACCGTGCCGCTGGTGCTGCTGGTCGCCGCGATCGCGCTGATGCGCTCGGAGCCTCGCCCGGAAACGCGGCCGCGGATGGTGATCGGCTCGCTGCTGGTCGTCCTCGCGGTGCTCGGCCTGCTCCACCTGTTCCTGCGCCAGCCCACCGATCTCGACGGCCAGATGTACGCGGGCGGCGTGCTCGGCTACCTCTCCGGCGGGATGCTCGCGAAGGGCGTCACCACCTGGGTCGCCGCGCCGCTGCTGATATTGGCGCTCGGGTTCGGCGTGCTGGTGTTCACCGGCACGCCGGTGAACCAGATCCCGCACCGGCTGCGCACCTGGGGTCTCGACGAGGACGAGATCGAGGAGGCCGAAGCCGAACGGCAGGCCATCGCCGACGAACGCGCCGCCGTCACCGAGGCGGACCCGAAGTCGGTGCGCCTGCGCAAACCGTCGCGGCGGCGGCAGGCCAGTGGTGACGCCGATGGCGCGCAGCTCGACATCGACGCCGCGCTCGCGGAGCCGCCGACGCCGGTCAAACCGCCGAAGCCGCCGAAACCGGTCGCCGAGAAGAAGCAGCCGAAGCCGGAGCCCGCGCTCTCCGTCACGCGCACGGTCGAAGGCGACTACCAGCTGCCGTCCGCGGAGCTGCTGACCCTCGGGGACGCGCCGAAGACCCGCAGCAAGGCCAACGACGCGATGATCGAGGCGATCACCGGCGTCCTCGAACAGTTCAATGTGGACGCCCAGGTCACCGGCTTCACCCGAGGGCCGACGGTCACCCGGTACGAGGTCGAGCTGGGCCCCGGCGTGAAGGTCGAAAAGATCACCGCGCTGACGAAGAACATCGCCTACGCGGTGGCCACCGACAACGTGCGCCTGCTGGCGCCGATCCCCGGCAAGTCCGCGGTGGGCATCGAGGTGCCGAACTCCGACCGCGAGATGGTGCGGCTCGGCGACGTGCTCCGCTCGTCGAAGGCGGCCAAGGACAACCACCCGATGGTCATCGGGCTCGGCAAGGACATCGAGGGCGATTTCGTCACCGCGAACCTGACGAAGATGCCGCACCTGCTGGTCGCGGGGTCCACCGGATCCGGTAAGTCGAGCTTCGTCAACTCGATGCTGGTCTCGCTGCTGGCGCGGGCGACGCCGGACGAGTGCCGGATGATCCTGATCGACCCGAAGATGGTCGAACTGACCCCGTACGAAGGCATCCCGCACCTGATCACGCCCATCATCACCCAGCCGAAGAAGGCCGCCGCCGCGCTGGCCTGGCTGGTGGAGGAGATGGAGCAGCGCTACCAGGACATGCAGGCCAACCGGGTCCGCCACATCGACGACTTCAACAAGAAGGTCCGCTCCGGCGAGATCACCGCGCCGCCGGGCAGCGAGCGCGAGTACCGGCCGTACCCGTACATCATGGCGATCGTCGACGAGCTCGCCGACCTGATGATGACCGCGCCGCGCGACGTCGAGGACGCGATCGTCCGGATCACGCAGAAGGCGCGTGCCGCCGGGATCCACCTGGTGCTCGCGACGCAGCGCCCGTCGGTCGACGTGGTGACCGGCCTGATCAAGACGAACGTGCCGTCCCGGCTGGCGTTCGCGACCTCCTCGCTCACCGACTCGCGGGTCATCCTCGACCAGCCGGGCGCGGAGAAGCTGATCGGCATGGGCGACGCGCTGTACCTGCCGATGGGCGCCGGGAAACCGGTCCGCATCCAGGGCGCGTTCGTCGGTGACGACGAGATCTCCGCGATCGTCAACTTCACCAAGGACCAGGCGCAGCCCGAATACACCGACGGGGTCACCGCGCAGAAGGCGGGCGAGAAGAAGGAAATCGACCCCGACATCGGCGACGACCTCGACGTGCTCCTGCAGGCCGCGGAGCTGATCGTGACCTCGCAGTTCGGGTCGACGTCGATGCTGCAGCGCAAGCTCCGCGTCGGTTTCGCCAAGGCGGGACGGCTGATGGACCTGCTGGAGAGCAGGGGCGTGGTCGGCCCGTCGGAGGGCTCGAAGGCGCGGGACGTGCTGATCAAGCCCGAGGAGCTGGACGGCGTGCTCTTCATGATCCGCGGCGGCGACGCCCCGCCCGCCGACGAAGACGACGAGTAGGCAAAACCCGCCTCGCTGGTGCTTCGAGTTGTTCTGTGCGGTTTACTGGTACAGAACGACTCGAAACTCTGTCAGGGAGGTGCTTGGTCATGCTCCGGAGTTTTCGGCTGGGCAACCACCGCTCGTTCCGGGACGAGCAGGAGCTGCTCCTGATGCCGTCGATGCCCGGTGACGAACGCCCGGTCGTGCCGGTGGCGGCGATCTACGGCGCCAACGCCTCCGGTAAGTCGAACCTCGTCGACGGGCTCGAATTCATGCGCTCGGCAGTCCTGTCGTCGTTTCGCCGGGACGACAGCGGTCGCCTCGAACGGTCTCCGTTCCGGCCGCTGCCGGGGGCGGCCGTGCCTTCGGTCTTCGTCGCGGAGCTGGTCGCGGAGAACGTCCGGTACACCTACGGTTTCGTCCTCGATGAGGACACCGTGCGAGAGGAATGGCTTTACTCGTTCCCGGAGAAGCGGCGCCGGGTGATCTTCGAGCGCGAGGGTGACGAGACCAGATTCGGCAGTACGGTCGCCGATCTGAGGGCCAAGCTCGCCGTGCTGGAAGAGCTGATCCGGCCGGACGCCCTGCTCCTCGGCAGCTGCGACCGCCTCGAACTGGGGCCGTTGATGCCGGTCTACCGGTGGTTCGAGGCCTGCCTCACCCTGCGCGCCCTCGGCAGTGGTTCACCTCCCGGGCTGGTGGCGCACAACGTCGGCCACTACCTCCACCACCGCCCGGACAACGCGCGGCGGCTGGTGGCACTGCTGGCCGCGGCGGACGTCGGCATCACCGATGTCGTCGCGGAGGAAGTGGAAGGCCACATTCCCGGCCTGCCCCGCACGATCACCGCGGTGGCTCGCGAAATTGCCCGCCGGGGCGCGCCCCCTTCCCGGCATTGGAAACTCGCGCTGACACACGGAGCGGGTGGCGGGCCGTTCGACCTGGACGACGAGTCCGCCGGTACGAGGAACTGGCTGGAACTGCTTCCTTCGGTTCTCGACTCGCTCGACCACGGCCAAGTGCTCGTGGTCGACGAGATCGACGCGAGCCTGCACCCGCTGCTGACGGCACGGCTCGTCGGGCTGTTCCAGGACCCCGAAGTGAACTCCGCGAACGCGCAGCTGGTCTTCACCACGCACGACACCAGCCTGCTGGGGACCATGCTCGGTGACCAGGTGTTGGACCGCGACCAGATCTGGTTCGTCGACAAGGGCGCGGACGGCGTGAGCGAGCTGTACCCGCTCACGGACTTCAAGCCCCGCAAGGACCAGAACACCGAACGCCGTTATCTGGCGGGTAGTTATGGCGCCGTCCCGGTGCTCGGCGGTACCTCGTTCTCTGATGCGGTCCTCGGCAGATGACGCGGCGCGAGAACAGCGATCGGCGGCGGCGCGCGTTTCGCGCGCCCAGGCTTTCGCTGCTCGTCGTCTGCGGCGCGGCCGCGACCGAACCCGCGTACTTCGAAGGGCTCAAGCGCGCGCGGCGGAACCCGGCGGTCACGGTCAAGGTGAAGGCCAAGCCCGGAGGTCCGGAAGGGGTCGTCAAGTACGCCGCCGGAATGCGTGATCGGGCGGCGGGCACGCACGACGAGGTGTGGTGCGTGCTCGACGTGGACGAGTACGACCTGTGCAAGGCGGTATCGGCGGCCTCGCGGCTGAAGGTCAACCTGGCGATTTCGAACCCCTGTTTCGAGTTTTGGCTCCTTCTGCACTTCGAAGCGTGTGCCGCTCCGCTGACTTGCTACAACGACGTGGAGAAGCGTCTGCGCAAGCATTTGCCCGAGTACGACAAATCGGCGCTGCGTTTCGAGGATTACGCGCAGGGGGTGGACAACGCGGTCGAGCGGGCGCGGGGTAGCGGACTCGGTGCCGAGCATGAACGGAACCCGGCCACCGGGGTGTGGGCTCTGGTGGAAAAGATCTGCTGATCCGGTGCAACCCCGAGTGGGGTTCGGGCCGTCCTCCCGAGGTGGACATCCAGCGATTCGCCGTCGGGCTCGCGGTGCTCGCCGTGCTTGGGGCGGGCACGGCCAGCTCGGCCGCTTCCGAGCACGGCCCTCGACCAGGGAAGTCGCCGGAACCGGCCGCCGTCGTGCCGCCGGGCCGGGACTTCACGTTGACGGTCGGCCAGGAGGCGGCGATCGCCGGGCGGGACTTGGCGGTCCGGTTCACCGGGCTGGTGTCCGACTCGCGGTGCCCGCCGCGCATGCAGTGCATCTGGCAGGGGGAAGCCGTGGCCCGGTTCGTGGTGCGGGAGCGCGCCGGGAGCACCACGGCCGATCTGCACACCGGGGCGCGGGGCGGGCCGCGGGACGCGCGCACCGTCGAACTCGTGTCGGTGAGCCAGGACGGCCACCAGGTGACCGTTCGCGCCGGTTAGCGCACGCGGCGGGGCAGGAGCAGGCCCACCAGCAGACCCAGCGCCAGTACCGGCGCGATCGCGAGCAGCGCGTCCGAGTAGGCGCCCCAAACGCCGTCGTACCAAGGGTTCCAGCGCGGGGCGGCGGGTTCACGGGCGGTCAGCACGGTGCCCGCGAAGGTGGCCCCGATCCCGCCGCCGAGCGCGAACGCGCACTGGTACACGCCGACACCAGCATTCGCCAGCTCGGATGGCAACGCGACCGAAACCGCGTTCGACAACGGAGCGCTGAGCAGCGCGAAACCCGCGCTGGTGCCGAGGAAACCGGCCCCGAGCAGCACCACGGATCGACCGGCCACAGTGGACAGGAACAGCACCGAAGCGAGGCTCGTCAGCAGTCCGGCGACCACCACGACCCGCGGCCCGAAGCGATCGGACCAGGTACCGGCGGGCAGGGCGAGCAGGACCGCGGTGACCGCGCCGGGGGAAAGCACCAGTGCCGTCGCGCCGGTGCCGAGGCCGTGCGCGAACCCGGCCAGCTGCGGGACGAGGATCTCGACCGCGAGGAACGCGAGCAGTCCGAGGAACCCGGCCGCGGTGGCCGCGAGGAACGCGCGGGTGCGGAACAGCTCGGCGGGGAAGACGCGAGCGGTGGAGCGCCCGTACTTCGGCGGCAGCACTCGGCCCGCGATGACCGTGAGCGCCACCGCCAGCACCGCCGTTCCGGTGAACAGGGCCCGCCAGCCGGTCAGCTGCGCGACCGCGCCGCCGACCACGGGGCCGGATGCCTGCGCGGCGCCGATCCCGGTGGCGATCAGCCCGAACGGCAGCCCGCGGCGGCCGGGCGGCCAGCCGAGCGTGACCGCGACCGCCGACACCACCGGCACGCACGCCGCGCCCGCGCCCTGGGCGATCCGCGCGGCGACGAGGACCGCGACGTTCGGCGCGGCGGCGGCGAGTGCCGCGCCCGTGCCGAGCAGGAGCAGCCCGCAGCGCAGCACGACGAGGGTGCCCGCCCTGCCGCACACCGCGCCGTGCACCGGGGTGCCGATCGCCGCGGCGGCGAGGAACCCGGTCGCGGTCAGGCCGATCGCGGCGGCGTCCGCGCCGAACTCCTCGCGCAGCTTCGCCAGCAGCACGGTGACCATGCCGTTGTTCAGGACACAAAGGACGTTCGCGGCGACGAGCAGCGTCAGCAGCTTCTTCGCCGGGGAGCTGGTGGGCTCCCCGGCGGCCATCGCCTACACCAGACCCTGGTGCGGGGTGGACGGCGAACGGCGCATGCGGCCCACTCTAGCGAATCGGGGCGCCCCAGTGGTCGAGGAACGCGATCTCCTCGATCGGCGCCCGCGGCGCGGGTTTGAAGTCCGGCACCGTGGTGTAGGCCACCGGCAGCAGGCCGACCTGGGTGAAGCCGTCCGGGATGCCGAGGATCCTCGCCGCTTCGGCCTCGCGCTGGAGGTGGTAGCTGGTGAGGGTGGACCCGAGCCCGCGCGAGCGCAGCGCCAGCTGGAAGCTCCACACCGCGGGGAAGATGCCGCCGTAGAACACCGAAAGGGCTTCGTTGCCGCCTTCCGGCCGTCCTTGCAGGCACGGGATGACGAACACCGGAACGCGCTCGATCACGTCGACGAGGTGACGGCCGGACGCGAGGTTGCGCGCGATGGGGCCTTCGTCCGCGGCCTCGCCCGCCTTCTCGATCATCGATTCGAGGTAGGCGGTGCCGATCTCGCGGAACAGCGCCCCGATCTCGTTCTTCACGGACTGGTCGCGTACCACGAGCCAGCGCCAGGACTGCGCGTTGCCCGGGGTCGGGGCCTGGATCGCGAGCCGCAGGCAGTCCGCCAGCACCTCGTCTTCGACGGGCCGGTCGAGATCGAGCTTGCGCCGCACGGCGCGCGTCGTGCTCAGCAGGTGGTCGGTGTCCATCGGGGCCTCCGCGGGTCGAACCGTTCTCCGGCCCGACCCTATGCGGCGGCGGGAAAGCCCGCCGCCGCAGGGGAAGTCCTCAGCTGCCCAGCTTGCGCACGGCCTGGTAGTAGATCCACGCGATGCCGTTGCAGGCGACGTTGCCCTTGCAGATGCCCTTGAGATCGCTGTAGAAGTTGTCGTCGATCTTCTTCTTGCTCGTGGCGTTGAAGCGGCCCTGCTTCTTGTAGTTGCGGTAGCCGAAGTCGTGGCGGTGGCAGCCGGGCTTGAAGTCGAAGCCGACCGGCTTGTCCGGCGACCACGAGCACGCGTCCGAGGACCAGTCGAGCTGGCCGGGGTACGGCTTGCTGTCGCGGATCTTCTCGAAGTTCGACAGCGAGGTGCTGAACAGGTAGTTGTCGGTGATGGTCTGGATGTTGTCGGCCTGCGCCGTGCCGGTGGAGACGATCCCGGCGGTGGCGAGGCCGACCGCGACAGTCGCGATCCGGCGGTGCAGAGTGGACAGTGTCATCGCGACTCCTCGCTGAGCTGGCGAACCAAGACCGGCTCAGTCTTGGGCCTGACGGCGCGCGGGAGAACCCCTAAATCCGCCGGGGGCGGGGTTTTTCCGGTTGCTCGCGACCGGAGGCGGCTCAGGAGGGGATTCCGGCGGCGAGCGCCGCGGCGAGCCGCACCGGTTGCCCGGCCAGTCCGAGCAGATCGAGCACGGGAGTGTCCGCGGCCCCGCCGAGGAGGTACCCGCCGAGCCGTTCGGCCGCGAGCCGCAACGCCACGGACTGCACGGCGGAACCCGCTTCGATCAGCCCGAACCGCCCGCCCCGCACCCCGTACTTCGCGACCAGCGGTTCGTCGGCGAGCACGAACGCCAGCACGAGCTGCGGTCCCGGACCGTCGGTGCCGCTGGCGCCCATCATCGGGGCCAGTTCGGCCCACGACGGGCACGGCGCGACGTCCTGCACCGCGTGCCTGCTCGGTTCGTACCGGCAGACGCGCCCGCCCAGTTCGTGCCGCACGTTCAGCAGCAGCGGATAGCAGCGCAGGGGGTACAGCCCGCCCGCGGAGGGGTAGCTGCGGGTTTCGTCGTCCGCGAGCGCGGCGAGCACCATGCCGAGCTGCTTGGCGGGCAGCGGTTCCTCGCGGAACTCCCTGCTGCTGCGGCGACGGCGGAACGTGCGGTCGAGACCGTCGGCGGACCGGCGCAGCGCGTGGTAACGGCCGGGCAGCGCGAACGGGTCCGTCCCGGAGAACTCCGGCCGGTACTCGCGGAGCCGCTCGGCGAACCTGCGCTGCGTCACCGGCGTGAGGCGGCTCGCGGTCCAGAAGTCATCGAACGGGTCTGGCAGGGGGTCGGTCATCAAGTGCCTCTCAGCCGAGTGGGTGCGGGTGCGGGTTCGGGAAGACGCCCGGTTTCGCGTCCGGGAAGCGGCGCGCCAGATCCGCCGTGGTGCCGCCGAGGAACGGCCAGCGGTGATCCGAGTGCAGCGGGGTCAGCTCGGGGGAGAGCACCCGCACGGCGTTGAGCCCCACCGCCGCGAGCTCCGGCGTGGTCAGTTCGCGGTAGGCGAGCCGGATCCGGTGCCGTCGCAGCGCGCGCACCAGCTCGGCCAGCTCCGCCGCGGTACCGCGCGCGGGCGAAGAAACCGGAGCCGTGCCCACCGGTCCCCGCCACCACGGCAGCCTGTCCCACTCGCGCGGACGGGACGTGTAGTAGGCGGCGTGTGCGTCGAAATCGGTGACCTGACGGGGTTTCAGCACGGTCTTCTCGTTCCCCGCGAGCCACACTTCGAGGAACACCGTGCCCTGGGTCCATTCGAGCCAGGCCTTTTCGAGCGCTTCACCCGCGTCGGCACGGCAAGCGAGACCGAGCGTGGAGCGCGGCCTTCCGCCGAGGGGCAGGGTGCCCGCGACCGCGATCACCGGATGCGGGCTGTACCCGGGGGTGAGGTCGAACGCGTGGACCCGGCCGCCGAGCGACTCGACCGGCTCCCGCAGCGCCGCCGGGACCGGGATCCGGGCAGGGGCAAGGGAATGCAGCCAGCTCACGGTCAACGCGTCGCGCTCGATGAGTTCCTGCGTCGCGCGCAGCAGAGCGTGCACTGTGGACGGTCCGGCGGCGAGCCCGGACGAGGTGGCCGGGAGCCCGTGCTCCGGCCGCAGCCCGACGAGCCCGGCGGGTACCCAGATCTCGGCGTTGCCGGGCAGGGTCCATGCCCGCGTGTACCCGGGATCCTCGTAGCGGTAAGGAAAATTCCGGTGTGCGCGCTGCGCGGGGGAGTGGAGCGTGAAGTCCTCGATCGGCCAGTGCACCGCGTTCTCCGGAACCGGCCTCGACTCCAGCGGGCAGGTCGCCGCCGCGTGCCGTTCCATGGCCTCCGCGATCGCCGCTTCCCTGGCGTGCGGTCCCGCGCCGCCGCTGGTCCCGCCCGCGCGGAACGGTTCCGCCACCGCGGCCCAGCCGGGCACGTCGAGATCGGCCAGACTCCTCGGCACCGGCCGCAGCTCCGCGATGACGCCCTGGCGCCAGCCGACCGCCCGGTCGAGGAGTCCCGCTGTCATGCGAACTTCCGGCGGTGCATCACGGCCAGCACCGGCGAGATCAGCGTGAGCGCGAGGTAGGGCCCGACGAACAGCCAGCCCGTCATCAGTGCTAAAAGGACGACGAAGAACTCGACGGCCACGGCGAGCGCCCACAGTGCGGTGCGAGCCGCGACGCGTTCGGGCCGGGGCGAGCGCCCGGCGGCGGCGAGCAGCGTCGCGAGGACGACGGCGGCGACGCCGACCACCACCAGGAACACCAGCGGCGCTTCGAAGCGAAGGATCTCGGTGAACTGCAGTATCACGACGGTGAGCCCGGCGACCGGGATCGCGCCGAGCCCGATCGCGGTGAGCGCGGCGCCGAAGGTCGTCCGCTTCTTCTGTTCGCGGCGCTCGGCGAGGTACCCGGTCGGCAGTGCCACGGTCGCGGTCACCGTGGAGACCGCGCAACTGCAGCAACAGCAGCAGCACGTCGGTGTCGCGGCCACCGCGGTCGTGGCGCCGGGCGTGAACGCGTCGGGGAGCTTGAGCGGCGCCGTCATGCCGCTTCCCAGGGGAGCACGGTTTTGCCGACCTCGAAACCGGGGCACACCGGGCACGCCGCCGAAGGCAGCACGTGCTCGCTGGTGGTGGTCAGCTCGTCGAGGTGGTGGCTGACGACCCGGTCGGTCAGCGCGAGCGAGCCGTCCCAGAGCCTGCGCAGCGCGTGCTCGGCGAGCGCGACCGCGAGGTTCGCGCAGTCCGTCGCCGACGGCCGCTCCGGCGGTGGCGGGTCGCCCCAGCGGCGCCCGGAACGGACGGCCAGGCACGCGAGGCACGCGGTGGCGCCGGGAACCACCAGCGGGCCCAGTGAAATCGTGTGGTGGTAAGCGAGATCGAGCAGCAGATGGGGCCGGGTCAGCTCCGCCGCGAGCGACGCGAGGTCGCGCAGCGTGCCGGCGGTGCGCACGACGAGGTCGAGCTCGGGCGAGGCCACCGGCGGGAACGCCTCGTACAGCGCCACGGTCAACGCGGTCGGCAGGGGACCGGTCGCGCGCACTCCGACGCGCAGCCGCCGCGGCGTCTCGCGGGACGGCAGCACCGCCGGGCGCAGCGCGCCGAGCGAGCGCAGCCTCGGCAGCAGCGGGCGCACGTCCTCGGCGATCTCGGCGGGGTCGATGGCGTCCTGCTCGAACAAGCGCGTGACACCGTCGACCTGGTGCCGGGTGAGATCGGGGATCAGGTAGGTCTGGTCCGCGCCCGCGTACACGACGACACCTTCGTCGCGGGGCTGGGCGCGCCAGGCTGGGTCGGTGACGAAGGTGGTCATCTTCCGTCCTTTTCGGACTCTTCGGCGTCCTCTTCGTCTTGTCCGGCCAGGAACCGTTCCAGCACCTGGTCTTCCGGCACGGTGACGCCGTCGGGGCCCTCCGGTGACAGCACCGGGACGGGATCGCTCGCCCACGGCGGTTCGGCCCCGTCCGCGGGCAGGAGCGCGTGGCGTTCCGCGAAGGATTCGGCGGCTTCCCTGATCGCTTCGCGCAAGGCACCGAGAACGACGGTCTCGGCGGTTTCGGTCAGTTCCAGCAGGAGCGCCCGCACCTGGTTGAGCTGGTCCTCGGCGGCCGCGTCGGCGGCGAGCTGGGGCCAAAGCCGCCGTTCGAACACACCGACGAAGTCGGCCGCGATCCCGTCGGTCACCGCGCGCAGCCGTTCGAGCTGATCGAGCACCTCGTCGGGCGGCACGGTCAGGTTGACCACTCTGATCCCGCTTTCCAGCGCCCAGCGCCGCGTGTGCGGGCGCCCGCGCCGCCAGCGCAGCATGCCGAGCTCGCCCGCCCGCCGGAGCAGCCGCGGCCGGAGGTCGCGGGCGGGGATGAGCTTGCGGAGGTCGCGCAGCCGCAGCGGGACCCAGTCGTCGGGGCCCGCGGAGCCGGTGAGGCCCAGCACGGTGGCGACGTTCGCGCCGCGCTCGCGCGCCTCGATCAGTTCCGCGATCGCGGGCAGCGAGAACCCGCGCGTCTGCAGGCGCTGCACGAGCCGCAGCCGGTCGAGGTGCGACCGGTCGTACCGGGCGGTGCGCCCCTGCCGCCGAGGCGCGTGCAGCAGGCCCTTGGTCTGGTACATGCGGATCGTGCTGGTGGGGAGGTCGACGGCGACCGCGAGCTGCTCGACGGTGAGCTGGGTGGCGGGCGTCGCTGGCGAGGTGGGCACGGCACCAGCATGCGCGGCCACGAATCGTCTAGTCAAGACTCTTCGAGTAATTACTAGAAGAGTCACGACACGATGTGCTGGATCTGCGGTCACCCCGATGGCGGTGGCGGTACGGTCCTCGTCGTGCATCCGGGATCACCGCAGCAGCCCTACCAGGGCGGGCCCTACCAGCAGGGCGGCCGTCCCCAGCAGGGGTACCCCCACCAAAACCCCCAGCAGAACTTCGGGCAGCCGCCGTACGGCTATCCCCAGCAGGGCCAGGGCTACCCGCCACCGAAGAAGCCGAAGACGGGGCTCATCGCCGGGATCGCCGCCGGCGTGGTCGTGCTGGTGCTCGCGGTCGTCGCGATCGTGGTGTTCACCGGTGACGATGACGAGCCGTCGCAGGCGCAGCCCTCGGGGCCGCCGCCCGCACCGCCCAAGCCGACCGCGGCGCCGGACAAGTACACGAAGCTGCCGACGTGCCAGGAGGTCGCGAGCAAGCTGCCCGACCTGCCCGCCCTCGATCCGAGGACGGCGAGGAGCGCGCCGAAGGAGGGCAGCACCTATCCGGAGTACCTGATGTCGTGCAGCTTCCGGCAGGAGACGCCCGGTGCCTCCAGGGCGAAGGTGATCAGCGTCGACGCGACGATGTACAGCACCGATCCGCGCGGCTACCCCGCCGGCACCGAGGAGGCGACCGGCTACTTCGAGGCGGGCATCCGCAACGGCAACGAAGAGGCGAAGGACCTCGGGATCGGGGATCGCGCCGCGTGGCAGAAACCGGTGCTCGACATCCCGAACCAGAAACCGGACTGCGAGCTCAACGTCCTCGACGGCAACGTGCGGCTCGAAGTGCGGGAGAACGGGATCGACGACCCGGAGATGAAGGGCAGGGACTGGACCGACCCGGTCTGCCGCTCCGCGACGCAGGCGAGGGCGAAGAAGTTCCGGGACGCGATCCTCGGCGAGAAGTGATCAGGGGCGCTGGTCGAGCTCCAGCAGCATGCGGGCGTTGCCGAGGGTGTTCGGCTTGACGAACGGCAGGTCGAGGAACTCGGCGACACCGGGGTCGACCGAACGCCGCATCTCGTCGTAGACCTCCTGGGTCACCGGCGTGCCGTCGATCTCGGTGAACCCGTGGCGGGCGAAGAAGCTCGTCTCGAAGGTCAGCACGAACACGCGGCGCAGGCCCAGTTCCGCGGCGAGGTCGAGGAGCTGCCCGACGAGTGCGTAGCCGATGCCCTGCCCGCGCGCCTGCTTGGCCACCGCGATCGTCCTGACCTCGGCGATGTCTTCCCACAGCACGTGCAGCGCGCCGCAGCCGAGCACTTCGCCTGCCTGTTCGGCGACCCAGAACTCCTGCACGTTCTCGTACAGGGTGACCAGTTCCTTCTCCAGCAGCACGCGGCCGGCGTCGGAGTCGACAAGGGCCTTGATCTTGCGCACGTCGGCGATCCTGGCTCGGCGTACGACGAGCGCGCTGTCCTGATCAGTGGGCACTCCCCGACGTTAGCCTGGCCGCCTCCGTGGGGGCACGGGGCGGGGCGCGGCGTACCCGACAGCTACCCTGAACGGCGTGCCTTCTCCCACCACTGATCCCGAACTCGACTCCGCGAGCGGCGCCGACGGCCGCCGGGTCTCCTTGCTGACGCTGGGCTGCGCCCGCAACGAGGTCGACTCGGAGGAGCTGGCGGGACGGCTGGCCGCTGGCGGCTGGGAGCTGGCCGAGGAGCCGGAGTCCTCGGACGTGATCGTGGTCAACACGTGCGGGTTCGTCGAGTCGGCGAAGAAGGACTCCGTGGACACGCTGCTGGCCGCGGCCGACACCGGCGCGAAGGTCGTCGCGGTGGGCTGCATGGCCGAGCGCTACGGCGCCGAGCTGGCCGAGAGCCTGCCCGAAGCGGACGCCGTGCTGGGCTTCGACCACTACCCGGAGCTGGCCGAGCGGCTCGGCGACATCGTCTCGGGGCACCGGATCGCCTCGCACGTGCCGGCCGACCGCCGCACCCTGCTGCCGATCAGCCCCGTCCAGCGCCCCGCCGCGGCCGACGAGGTCACCGTGCCAGGGCACGCCCAGCAGGGCTGGGGCCCGCGGGTGCTGCGCACCAGGCTCGACGACGCGCCCGTGGCCGCGTTGAAGATCGCCTCCGGCTGCGACCGGCGGTGCGCGTTCTGCGCGATCCCGTCGTTCCGCGGCTCGTTCGTGTCGCGGCAGCCCGCCGAGATCGTCGCCGAGGCGCGGTGGCTCGCCGAGCACGGAGTCAAGGAACTGTTCCTGGTCAGCGAGAACTCGACGTCCTACGGCAAGGACTTCGGGCGCGAGCACGGCGGCACGCGGGCGCTCGAGCTGCTGGTGCCGATGCTCGCCGAGGTCGAGGGGATCGAGCGCGTCCGCGTCTCCTACCTGCAGCCGGCCGAGACCAGGCCGGGGCTGGTGAAGGTCATCGCGACCACGCCTGGCGCGGCGGCCTACTTCGACCTGTCGTTCCAGCACTCGAGCGAGCGCGTGCTGCGGCGGATGCGCCGCTTCGGCTCCACCGAGTCCTTCCTCGCGCTGATCGAGCAGATCCGCGGGTACACGCCGGAGGCGGGGATCCGGACGAACGTCATCGTGGGCTTCCCCGGCGAGACGGAGTCCGATGTCGACGAGCTGGCGCGCTTCCTCACCGAGGCGCGGCTCGACGCCGTCGGCGTGTTCGGCTACTCCGACGAGGACGGCACCGAGGCCGAAACCTTCGACGACAAGGTGCCCGAGGACGTCGTGGCCGCCCGCGTCGCGCGGATCTCGGCCCTGGTCGAGGAACTGACCTCGCAGCGCGCCGAGGAGCGGATCGGCGAGATCGTCGACGTGCTCGTGGAGCGGACCGCGGCGGAGACCGGGGACGACCCGGCTGGCCGTGCCGCGCACCAGGCGCCCGAGGTCGACGGCGAATGCGTGCTGCTCGACGCGGCCGAGGTCGGCAAGGGGCAGCTGGTGCGGTGCGAGGTGGTGGACTCGGCCGGGGTGGACCTGATCGTGCGCCCGGTCGCGCCGGGTGAGGACGCCGGACGGTGAGTGCCGCCGCACCGGGGCCGGCGGAGGCGGGTGAGGGGGCGGGCCGTGAGGCGCACACGCCGCCGCCGACGCCCGTGCCGACGCTCAACCTCGCGAACTTCCTGACCATGTCCCGGCTGGCGCTGGTGCCGCTGTTCGTCGGCGCGCTGTTCGCCGGCGACGGCACCGACACGTCGTGGCGGGCGATCGCGACCGCGCTGTTCGCGCTGGCGTCGCTGACCGACCAGGTGGACGGCTGGGTCGCGCGCAAGTACGGGCTGATCACCGATTTCGGCAAGATCGCCGACCCGATCGCGGACAAGGCGCTGATCGGGGCCGCGCTGATCGGCCTGTCGGTGCTGGGCGAGCTGGGCTGGTGGGTGACCGCGGTGATCGCGGTGCGCGAGATCGGGGTGACGCTGCTGCGGTTCTGGGTGATCCGCCACGGGGTCATCCCGGCGAGCCGGGGCGGCAAGGCGAAGACGATGACCCAGATCGCCGCGATCGTGGCCTACCTGCTGCCGCTGCCCGCGTCGCTGGACGTGGTGCGCTGGGTGCTGATGGGTGCCGCGCTGCTGCTCACCGTCGTCACCGGCGTCGACTACGTGGTGCGCGCGGTCCGGCTGCGCGCGGCGGGGGAGCGGGCGGTCTCCGGTGGCTGAGCGCCACGATTCCCTGGCCGCCGAGCTGAAACCGCTGGCGAAGGGCGTGCTCGCCGAGCTGGTGTCGCGGCGGCAGACGGTCGCGACGGCCGAATCACTCACCGCGGGCCTGGTGTGCGCGACGCTCACCGAGGTGTCGGGCGCCAGCGCGGTCGTGCGCGGCGGCCTTGTGGTCTACGCGACCGATCTGAAGGCCGCGCTGGCCGACGTCGACCCCGATCTGCTGGCGCGGCACGGCGCGGTGCACCCCGAGGTGGCCGCGCAGCTGGCCGAGGGCGGTCGGGGGCGGTGCGGCGCGGACTGGGGGATCGGGCTCACCGGCGTCGCCGGTCCCGCGGAGCAGGACGGCATCGGTCCGGGAACGGTGCACATCGGACTCGCGGGCCCCGAGGTCAGGACGGTGCGGACGCACTGGTTCGAAGGGGACAGGGCGCAGGTCAGGGCCGCTTCGGTGCGGGCGGCGCTGGAGCTGCTCCGGGAACATCTGAGGTGATCGGCGCGTTCGCCCTTGGCGTACGTCCGTGTCAACTTCTGCGTTCGGCGGGCCGGACTGGGTAACGTGGTGGGTACTAGTTCTGGGAAGGGAGGCGCGTGATGACCGTGCTGTTGCGTGAGGCGATCGGTGATCGGCTCCGTCATGCCCGCACCAACCAGCGTCGCACGCTGCGCGACATCTCCCGCGCCGCCAGGGTGAGCCTGGGTTACCTGTCCGAGGTGGAGCGGGGCCAGAAGGAGGCGTCCAGCGAGCTGCTGGCGTCGATCTGCGACGCGCTGGAGCTCCCGCTCGGCGAGCTGCTGCACCACGTGGCGGCCGATGTGTCCGCGCTCAGCGAGGTCGAGGTGGCGCCGCTGCCCGAGACCGCCGAGCACGCGGAGCGCGGCGAGGCCGCGGCGCGCGAGCGCAAGGGCGCCGATGCGTCGGCAGGGGAGTTCGAAGGCGGCAGCCTGGTACCGGAGGTCATCGGCAACGACCTCTCCGACCTGCGGGTTTCCACCAACATGGTGGGTACGGCGCTGCGGACCACGATCTCCGGGCCGAAGATGGCGGCGACGATCGCCGCTTAGGGCTCGTGTGAGCTGACCGTGAAGACCCTGAGCCGCGGGCTCGGGGTCTTTCACGTTGGGGGACGAATCGGATCCGGGCGATCCCTGAAATACGTGGGGTCGCCTGGAACGGCGGACGTCAACCTGACACGATGGAACTCAACGCCGGGGTAGGGACGTTGCCAAGTTGACTGGACCGGACGCCACCGAGGGTCGGTGCCGCGTCGGCCGAGTGGACGAGTGACGCCCCACACACGGGTCGACAAACCAAGTGGGACGCAAGAAGGCAGGCGGAGGAGATGGCCAACCCGTTCGTGAAGTTCTGGAAGTACCTCATGGCGGCGTTCTCGGCGAAGATCGATGAGAACGCGGACCCCAAGGTGCAGATCCAGCAGGCCATCGAGGAGGCGCAGCGCAACCACCAGGCGCTCTCCCAGCAGGCCGCATCGGTGATCGGCAACCAGCGGCAGCTGGAGATGAAGCTGAACCGGCAGCTGGGCGAGGTCGAGAAGCTGCAGGCTTCCACCCGCCAGGCGCTCGTCCTCGCCGACGAGGCGCGCTCGAAGGGCGACGAGCAGAAGGCGACCGAGTTCGAGACCGCGGCCGAGAGCTTCGCCGCGCAGCTCGTCACCGCCGAGCAGAGCATCGAGGACCTGAAGACCCTGCACGACCAGTCGCTGCAGGCCGCCGAGCAGGCGAAGAAGGCCGTCGAGCGCAACTCGGCGATGCTGCAGCAGAAGCTGGCCGAGCGCACCAAGCTGCTCTCGCAGCTGGAGCAGGCCAAGATGCAGGAAAAGGTCTCGGCTTCGCTGAACTCGATGACCGAGCTCGCCGCGCCGGGCAACACCCCGTCGCTCGACGAGGTCCGCGAGAAGATCGAGAAGCGCTACACCACGGCGCTGGGCTCGGCGGAGCTGGCGCAGAACTCGGTGCAGGGCCGGATGCTCGAGGTCCAGCAGTCGACGACGCAGATGGCGGGCCACTCCCGGCTGGAGCAGATCCGCGCGTCGATGCGCGGTGACTCGGTCGCGCAGGTCACCGACGGTTCGGCTGGTAAGGCGGCCGAGTCCGCGGCGAAGCCGAGCGCGAACATCCAGCAGGAGATCCAGGCGCGGGTCCAGGCCGAACAGCAGAAGAACCAGGCCTGAGCCGATGGGGTCGGGTAAGCGGGATTTCAGCGAGTTCAACGCGAAGCTCGAAAAGCACATCGAACGCTTGCCCGACTACGCCCAGCGCGCGCAGGAAAAGCTCCAGCGGTACTTCCCGCCCGAAGGGCAGGAAGGCGGCCGGAGCGCGTCGCGGTCGTCAGGAACGGATCAGCCGCGCCCGCCCCGGCAGGCGCGGTCCCGTCCGGCGATGCCCCCGATGCCGTCCATGCCGTCGATGTCCTCGATGCGGGTGAACCTGCCGCCCGCGGTGGAAGAGGCGCGGTCGAAGTGGGCGCAGTGGAAGGATCCCGCGGCGAAGCTCGCCCGGCAGAAGCGGCGGGCATCGCGCGCGCTGACGCTCTGGATCGTGCTGACGATCCTGGCGGCGCTGTGGGCGTTCGGCGCCGCGGCGGGAATGCTGGGCAACGCCGGCGGGCTGGAGGCGGCGTTCGGGGGAATCGCGGTGGCGGTGGTGTCCGGCGCGCTGATCGTGCGCTCCGGGATCCGCATCGCGCAGCTGCGCAAGGTCCGGATCCCGGAGATCACGCAGAAGGGCCCGCCGCCGTTGCCGCCGCAGTCCTCGGCCGCTCGCGCGCCGATGGAACGGCTGGCCGAGAGCGAGGCGTCGCTGGCGGAGCTGCTCCGGCAGCTGGAGACGCCGGCCGCGGCGGAAACCACCTCGGTTCCGCTCGTGTCGGTCGAAGACGCCCGCGCGACCGCGAAGGAAGCCGCGAACGCCCTGCGCGGGCTGGCCGGCCGGTTGCAGGCCGTGGAGCGGGCGCGCGACGCGTCACCGCCCGGCGAGCACGGTGCGCTGGACTCGGCGATCGGCACCCTCACCGAACAGCTCACCGACGGCCTCGACGGGTACGGCAGCCTGGTGGCGGCCGCGGGCAAGGCCGTCGCAGCGAGCGCGGGCGGGATGCAGGCGTCGAAGGAAGCACTCACCGACGCCACGGACCACCTCGCCGGCCTGGCGATCGCGCTGCGCGAATTGTCGTAGCTTCCCGAAGCACATTTCCGCGCCGCGGGCAAACCACTGTCCACAGCGGGCCGGGTTGTCCACAACCTGCTTTCGGCGCCCGCCGTAACACCGGACGCGGGTAGAATGGACCGTGGGTCGCCCCCGGGTCGGGTGGGGGTTTGTACTATCAGATGCCGTACGGGTATTCGGGTCGCGGATTTCTTTGGTGTCCTAAGTGGACTGTCCTAACGGGACGGGTCAGCGGGCGGCGACGCCGCGGGCGACGGTGCGGACCAGCCCCGGCCCGTTCAGCGCGAAGCCGGTGTAGAGCTGCACAAGGCTCGCGCCCGCGTCGAGCATCAATCGCGCGTCGTGCGCGCCGAGGATGCCGCCCACGCCGATGATCGGGAGCTTCCCCCCGGTGCGGGAGTGCACGAACCGCACCACCTCGCGCGCCCGGTTCGCCAGCGGACGCCCGGACAGGCCACCGACCTCCTTGCCCAGATGCGCGTCGGTCCCGGCGAGACCATCCCGCGCGAGCGTGGTGTTCGTGGCGATCAACCCGGCCACACCGTGCTCGTCGCACACTTCCAGCAGTTCGCCGAGCGCTTCGTCGGACAGATCGGGCGCCACCTTCACCAGCAGCGGAGTCGGCTCGCGCCCGGCATCGGCAGCGAGCGA